>NZ_JBHXCW010000059.1:0-37506 GCF_042725365.1 Lentzea sp. NPDC060358
GCCCCGTTCTCGTCGGGGGGCCTGTTCCCGGCGACGCGCGCTTGACCTTGGAGTGCGCTCACAGGTTTAGCGTGGAGGGCATGAGAGTCGCCGAGCTCGCCCGGGAGGCCGGGGTGCCGCCGGACACGGTCCGGTACTACGAGCGCGCGGGCCTGCTGGCCCCGCCGCCGCGGACCTCGTCGGGCTACCGGCAGTACCCGGCGTCGGCCACGGCCCGCATCCGGTTCATCCGCGACTGCCGGGGGCTCGGCCTGACGCTGCGGGAGATCTCGTCGCTGCTCGCCCTGCGCGACACCGGCGAGTGCCCGTGCGAACCGGCCGACGAGCTGCTGCGGCGGCACATGGCCGAGATCGACGCCGAGATGGCCCGGCTCGCGCGACTGCGCTCCGACCTCGCGGACATGGTCGGGACCTGTTCGCCCTGGTGCCCACCGGAGGGGAGGTGATCGAGATGGACGAGTGCTGCACGTGCTGCGACTGCTGCTAGCCCGGTGACCCTCCGGCGAGGCGCCCGCCGGACTCCCCGACCGCCCGCGCGATCGTCCTCGCGCACTCCACCGCCTCGGCGGCCGCGGTGTCGACCTCGACGTCGTAGGTCATCCCGCGGTGCACCAGCTCGGCCTGCACCTCCGCCATGCCCGCGACCCGGTCCCCGCGCGCGAGCTCCCGCCCGGCGGCGACGGCGGCGTCGCAGCGCACCCCGACCCACAGCACGTCGAGCCCGCCGAGCGCCTTCTCCCAGCGCTGCCGCGACTCGGGCCCGCCGAGGAACACCTCGTCGACGATCACCCGCGCCCCGGCGCGGACCATCGCGGCGACCCCGGTCATCCAGGCGTCCTCGAGCATCCGGAACTCGGCCCCGACGGTCACCTCGCCGTCCTGGGCGAACCCGACGCCCTCGGACCCGAGCCGCAGCCGCGCGGGCATCACGTCGATCAGCGTGTCGACCCCGATCGCGAGCCACGCCTCGGGCAGCAACGCCTGCAGGCACCTCGCGATCCCCGACTTGCCGGAGCTGGACCCGCCGTTGAGGACGATCACCTGTGCGGTCGACGACACCACTCGACCGTACCGGCGTCAGACGCGGGCCGCGCCCGCGCGCCGTTCCTCCTGCAGCTCGCGCTGGTACCCGAGGAAGTCGACCTCCAGCGTGTGCCGCTTGGACGTCACGTAGCGGCTGCGCAGCGACTCCCGGTAGGAGGTGATCTCCGCCTTCATCTCCGGCACCGGCGGCAGCGCCGCGCGTCCCGACAGCAGGTCCGCGACCCACTCGGCCTGGGCCTCGGCCAGCGGCATGATCGCGCCGAGCGGCTGGATCAGCCCGAGGAAGTACAGCCCGGGGTGCGCAGGGTCGACGACCCGCCGGTAGAGCGACACCTCGTTGTCCGTCGACGTCACCGCCGGGAACTCGGCGGAGTCCAGGAACGGGAACTCGACCTTGTAGCCGGTGCAGTAGACGATCACGTCGACGTCCTCGCGGCTGCCGTCGTCGAACACGACCCCGGTGCCGTCGAGCCGCGACACGTTCGGCTTGACGGTGATGTCGCCGTGCCCGAGCCGGGTCAGCAGGTCGTCGGACACGGTCGGGTGCGCGGCGAGGATGCCGTGCGACGGCTCCGGCAGCCCGTAGTCGGACAGCTTGCCCCGCGCAAGGCGCAGCATCGCCTTCAGCGAGAACGCCTGCAGCCAGTTCGGCGCGAACCGGGCGAGCGGCGAGGTCGTCAGGTGGTCGGTCGGCATGCCGAAGAGGTACTTGGGCATGATGTGCGCGCCGCGGCGCATCGCGAGGAACGTCCGCGCGGAGACCCGTGACGACTCGACCGCGATGTCGCAGGCCGAGTTGCCGATGCCGAGGACCAGCACCTTCTTGTCCGCGAACCGCTCCGGCGTCTTGTAGAAGTGCGCGTGCATCTGCTCGCCGTCGAACGAGCCGGGGAACGCGGGCTCGGGCAGGCGCGGCGACCAGTGGTGGCCGTTCGCGACGACCACCGAGCGGTAGGGGGCGGTGGTCTCCTCGCCGGTGTCGCGGTCACGCGTCGTGACCGAGTAGCCACCGCCGGGGGTGCTCGCCACCCCCACGACCTCCGTGCGGAACCGGATCCGGTCGCGGAAGCCGTGGTGCTTCACGAAGTCGTCGAAGTACTCGGCGATCTGGAAGTGCGACGGGTACGCGGGCAGGTGCGCCGGCATCGGGAACGACTTGAACTCCATCATCTGCCGCGAGGTGTTGATGTGCAGCGACCGGTAGGCGGAGGACATGCCGTTGTCGTTGAGGTAGCGCCAGTTGCCGCCGATGTCGGACCCGGTCTCGAAGCAGTCGAACTCGATGCCGCGGGCGTGGAGCACCTGACACGCGGCGATGCCCGACGACCCTGCCCCGATGACGCACACGCGATCCATGGGATCGAAGTATTTTCACGTTCGTTGCGCGTGTCAATGACCCCGGTTCGCCCTACGTTGGGTCGCATGCGAAAGCTCCTCGTGGCAGTCACCTCCGCACTGGCGTTCGTCGTCTCCACCGGAACCGCGGCGGGCGCGCCGCTGCCGTTGCCGGAGATCTTCGCGACGAACAACACCGCGATCATCACGGACCCCGCCGACCCGCGCCTGGAGGACCGGCTGGTGCGGTTCGACCGCGAGGTCCGCGGCATCGTGCGCGCGAACGGCGGGGTCACCACCCGGTCCACGCTGCTCGACGGCGCGTTCTGGTCGGGCGACCAGCAGCGGCTGACCTTCGAACGGTCCCGCAGGTTCGACGTCGCGCTCGGCGAGGACGGCCTGCGCCACGCGGCGTCGGCGATCGCCGAGCGGTTCCGGCAGGAGTCCGTGCTCACGTTCCGCTTCCTGCCGGCGAACTCGCCGGAGGTCGACGCGGTCAAGGTGGAGGTGGACGGCATCACCGCGCGGCAACTGCGCCAGGGCCTGCTCGACGACACCGTGGCGCGCGAGAAGCTCGGTGGTGGCAGCGTCACGTTGCAGGACAAGGCGATCCTCATCGCGAGCGTCGACGACCTGCCGGTCGTGCGCGCGTTCGTCACCGGCATCGGCGGCGATCTCCGCCGGGCCGAGGTGCGCAGGGGGACCTGGGAGTTCGTGTCCGGCGCAGGGGAAACTCCTTTGTCCTCCAAGCGAAACGCCGCCTAACCTCGGACGCGTGGCAGCAACCCTGGTCCGCGGGCAGAACGTGGACATCCGCATGTGGACTCGGCCGGACGAGGTCGAGGAGCTCGCCCTGCGCCAGCTCCAGAACATCTCCTCGCTGCCCTGGGCCTTCAAGCACGTCGCGGTCATGCCGGACGTGCACTACGGGAAGGGCGCCACGGTGGGGTCGGTGATCGCGCTGCGCGACGCCGTCTCCCCCGCGGCCGTCGGCGTGGACATCGGCTGCGGCATGACCGCCGTGCGCACCTCGCTCACGGCGAGCGACCTCCCGGACACGTTGCGCGGTCTGCGGTCCCGGATGGAGGCCGTGGTCCCCGTCGGGTTCGGGCAGCACCGGGCGACGGCGTTCACCGACCGGGACGCGTCCGACTGGGCGCCGTTCTGGAGGCGGTTCGACGACCTGACGCCGGCGGTCAAAGCGCGTGCGGACAAGGCGATGCACCAGATGGGGACGCTCGGCGGCGGCAACCACTTCCTGGAGGTCTGCCTCGACGGCGACCAGCGGGTGTGGGTCATGCTGCACTCCGGGTCGCGCGGCATCGGCAACGAGCTGGCGCAGCACCACATCGCCGTGGCGCGCACGCTCGCGCACAACGCCGAGCTGCCGGACCCGGACCTCGCCGTGTTCCTCGCGGGCACGCCCGAGATGAAGGCCTACCGGCACGACCTGTACTGGGCGCAGGACTACGCGCGGCGCAACCGCGCCGTCATGCTGCGGCTGGTCTGCGACGTGCTGCGCGCCGAGTTCCCGCAGGTCGCCTTCGAGGAGCCGATCTCGGCCCACCACAACTACGTCGCGGAGGAGAACCACTTCGGCGAGGACGTCCTGGTGACCCGCAAGGGCGCGATCCGGGCCGGGCTCGGCGAGCTGGGCATCATCCCGGGCTCGATGGGCACCGGCTCCTACATCGTGCGCGGGCTCGGGAACCCGGACTCGTTCGAGTCCGCGTCGCACGGCGCGGGCCGCCGGATGTCGCGGAACAAGGCCCGCCGGACGTTCACGGCGCAGGACCTCGCCGACCAGACCAGCGGCGTCGAGTGCCGCAAGGACTCGGGCGTCGTGGACGAGATCCCGGGCGCCTACAAGGACATCGACACCGTCATGGCGCACCAGTCCGACCTGGTCGAGGTGGTCGCCAAGCTGAAGCAGGTGGTTTGTATCAAGGGTTGAATGTTTCCCGTGTGGGTGAACTGGAAAGCCTCCCGGACAGTCAAGGAGTTTGCCTGTCTTGGAGGTTTTTCCATGTCAACGGGCGCCATCGTCGGCCTGGTGGTCGCGGTTGTTGTGGTGCTGGCGGTACTCGCGTTCGTGCTGAGACCCGCCATGCAGCGCAAGAAGCTGCGCGACCGCTTCGGTCCGGAGTACGACCGTGCGGTCTCGCAGAGCGACAGCAGAACGGCCGCGGAGAAGGAGCTCGCCGAGCGGGAGCACCGCCACAGCGAGTTCGACCTGAAGCCGCTTTCCCCGTCGGCGCAGGAGAGTTACCGCCGGCACTGGGCGACCGTGCAGGCGAAGTTCGTCGACTCGCCGGAGAGCGCGATCGCCGACGCCGACCGCCTGGTCACCGACCTGATGGCCGAGCGCGGCTACCCCACCGAGGGGTACGAGGCGCAGCTGAGCGTGCTGTCCGTCGAGCACGCCCGCACCCTCGAGCACTACCGCAAGGCCCACGACATCTCGGAGCGCCAGGAGATCGGCGAAGCGAGCACCGAGGACCTGCGCACCGCGATGGTGCACTACCGCGAGCTGTTCACCGACCTGCTCGAACACGGTGCGGCGCCGCGGAAGGACGACAAGGAAGCCGTGCGGAAGGAGAAGTCAGATGTCTGAGACCCCCACCCACGCGGTTCCCACGCCCTCCACGGCGCGGTCGCCGCAGCACGCGGAAGGCTCGCTGCAGACCGACGGCACCTCACCGGTCGAGCGCGCTGACCGGGCCCAGCAGACCGACCGCGCCCAGCGGGCCGACCAGGCCGAGCGGGCCCAGTCGGAGAGGGTGCAGCAGTCGGAGCGGGCCCAGCAGTCGGAGCGGGCCCAGCAGACCGAGCGGCACGACGCCGAGCGGACCGCGGACCGCGGCGCCCACACCGACCGCACGGCGGAGCAGGCGCAGCAGCAGCAGGTTCCGCCGCAGCACGCCTCTTCGCAGCACACCCAGGCACAGCAGGCGCCGTCCCAGCAGAGCACCGCGCAGGCGACGTCGCACCGCACGCAGGACACCACCGACCACCGCGCGTCGACCAAGCTCGAAGACGAGTGGCAGAAGGTGCAGTACGACTTCGTGGACGACCCGAAGGCGGCCGTCCGCAGGGCCGACGAGCTCGTGACCCGCGCGCTCGAGGAGCTCACCAGCAGGCACCGTTCCCTCACCACGCAGCTCGAGGGAAACGGTGATCCACAGACCGAGGACCTGCGACTGGCTCTCCACCGCTATCGGGAACTGTTCAAGTCGCTCGTCGCCGTGAAATAGGAGTGGAGCCCCGGCGTCGTGGCCGTGACAGGCGACGACGCCGGCAGGCATGTCCGGACCAGGTTCGCGAGTTCCCGTTCAGCTGTGCCGTTCAGCTGGGGAGCTCGCGAATTTCCATCTCCAGCACGTCGATCTCGTCGCTGATGGCCTCGTCGAGCATGTCGTCGAGCAGCGTGCGGCACTCCGCCGACCCGCACCGCGCCAGCCCGGCGCCGAACCGCGGCACCTGTTCCCACCACACCGCGGGGTTGTTCCAGAACGAACCGGAACCCTGGTCGACGCCCTCGAGACAGCGCAGTTTCTGATCGCTCTCCGGAAGTGCCCGCACGAACTCGATGAACAACGCGAGCGCGTCGGGATTGCTCACCGGAACCGCGCCGTACCCGCGCAGGCAGTCCTCGAGCTCAGCGAGGAACTCCGCCTTGAACGACACGGCACACCCCCGCTCCTTCCGCAGCATTGCGGAAATCCAGAGTTCGTGCCGTCAACAGTACCTCCGCGGCGTGAGCGGGAAACGAGTGCGAACGGGCGGTATCTCCCTGTCGCGGCACCGGCTCCGGTGACCCGCAGTCACCGGGAAAATGCATTCGTTGGGGCCCGAAAGCAATTCGGGTCCACTGTGGACGGGCGCGCTAGCGGTCCGCGTGCAGCCGCGCGACGAAGCTGAACCGGTCACCCCGGTACAACGAGCGGGCGCGTTCGATCGGGTAGCCCTCCACGTCGTAGGAGACGCGGTGCAGCAACAACATCGGCAGCGCCGGGTTCGTGCCGATCAGCAACGCTTCGCGGGGCGTGGCGAGGACCGTCTCGACCCGTTCCTCCGCCTCCGCGAACCGGACGCCGAGCCGTTCGGTGAGGCACGCGTAGAGCGACCCCGACGGGTCGAGCTTGTCCAGCAGGTCCGGGAACCGCCCGAGGCTGAGGTAGGTGGATTCCAGGCCGATGCGCTCGTCGTCGGCGAGCAGCACGCGTTCGAGGTGCACGACCGGGTCGCCGGGTTCGACCGCCAGGTCGCGCGCGAGTCCCTCGTCGGCGCCGAGCTCCTCGACCGTGATGACGGTGCGGTTCGGCTCGACGCCCTGCCTGCGCATGCCTTCGGTGTAGCTGACCAGGGACAACGGCTGCACCAGCTTCGGCGGCGCGACGAACGTGCCGCTGCCCTGGCGGCGCAGGAGCTTGCCTTCGAGGACCAGCTCGCTGACGGCCTGGCGCAGCGTCACGCGGGAGACGGCGAACCGTTCGGCGAGCTCGCGCTCGGACGGCAGGACGGTGCCTTCGCCCAGGGTCTCGACGAGGTCGAACAGCTCTGCCTTGACCGCGTAGTAGCGCGGGACGCGGCCGTGTTCGGGGATACCCGCGCGAACGGGTCGATCAGCGCGGTGCGGCGGGACGCGGTTCACGTGTCGTGAGCCTACGTCAGGGCCCGTGTGATCAGCCCGCGAGCTTCGGCGGGTCGGGGATCTTGTAGCCGGAAGATCCGATGTTGGTCTCCAGCGACTTCCGCCACGCGCCGGTGTCGATCATCTTCTGCAGCGCGGCCTGGACCTTCTGCTTGCTGCTGGGGTCGTTGCGGTGCAGGCCGACGCCGTACTCCTCCTTGCTGAACGGGTCGCCGACCACGCGCAGCAGTTCGGGGTTCTGGGCGGCGTAGCCCGCGAGCAGCACGTCGTCGGTGGTGACGGCGTCGACGTTGTTGGCCAGCAGCGCGGTGACGCAGTCGCTGAACTTGGCGTACTCGACCAGGTTCACGTCCCTGGCGAACTGCTCCTTGACGTAGGCGGCGGAGGTCGACCCGGCGGTGGAGCACAGCCGGAGGTTCGCGTTGAGCGACTTCGGGCCGTCGATGCGCTTCTCGTTCAAGCGCACCAGCAGGTCCTGGCCGGCGACGAAGTACGGGCCGACGAAGTCGACGATCTGCCTGCGCTTGTCCGTGATCGAGTAGGTGGAGACGACGATGTCCGCCTCACCACTGGTCAGGAGCGTCTCCCGGTTGCCGGGCTGCGCCTCCATCCAGGTGATGCCGTCCTCCTTGACGCCGAGCTCGTTCGCGATGTACTTCGCGACGTCGACGTCGAACCCGCGGTAGCTGCCGTCGAGCCTGCGCACCGACAGGCCCGGCTGGTCGAACGACACCGCGATGGTCATGCGGTCTTCGGAGCTGACTTTTCCAGCCATGGTGGACTTGTCCCCACCCGCGCACGAGGTGAGAAAAAGCACGGCGGCGAATGTTGTCGCAACCAGCCGGAGAAGCGCTCTCGGTGTCATTCGTCCCTCTGCAGCGTCGATCCGCGGCGCGATCCGCGGGCATGCGCCGACCCATCAGGGTGGTGCTCGATCGGCGATGCGGGAAACCTAAGCGGCGCCGGGACGCATGTCCATACCTCAACGCGAATGAAACGTGCGGAATCGTTGCGGTAACCGGTCAACGCAGCCGGCGGGGCCCCGCGTCGTGCCGGGAAGGTGGCGGTCCTACAACTATGCGGGCGCTGCTGACGAAAGCGCCCGCGGCGGAAGCGAGCACCGGTTCGAGCTTCAGCGAACGCACCTCCGGAAGGTCCTCGGCGAGAGCCGCCAAACGGAGTACCAATTCCTGAAGTGCTTTCAGGTCCGCCGGTTCGTCACCGCGGTAACCGGTCAGCAGCGGTGCCGCTTTCGGTGCCGCGACGAGTTCCGCGGCATCGGTGTCGGTGAGCGGTACCGCGCGGTAGGCGCGGTCGCCCAGCAGGTCGCTGACCAGACCCGACAGCCCGAACCAGACCAGCGTGCCGAAGCTCGGGTCGTCCTGCAGGCCCAGGACGCAGCTGATCCCCTTGGGTGCCATGCGCTGCACGTAGACGTCCGGCGTCCCGGAAAGCGCCACCAGGTCGCGGTAGGCCGCCTTGACCGATTCTTCCTGCGCGATGTCGAGCCGCACGCCGACGAGATCCGTGCGGTGGCGCAAACGTTCGCTGGTCGCTTTCATCGCGACGGGGAAACCGAGTTCTGACGCCACCTGAACCGCTTCCTCCTCGCTGTTCGCAATGCGAAATGGCACGACATCGATGCCATAGCACTGGAGCAGTTCCACCGTGGTGTGGTCGTCGACGGCGCGTTCGGCCGAAGGGTTGTCCACAATGGAACGCGCGCGTTCGGTGTCGATGCCGTCCGGCCGGGTGAAGGTGCCTTGAGGTGCGGCGCGCCAACGCGCGTAACGAACGGCGCGCGCCAGCGCGAGCACCGCGCGTTCGGGACTGGCATAGCTCGGAATCGATCCCTTGCCCGGCATTTTCAGTTCGTCCGGAATACCCTCGACCGCGAGGGACGTGGAGACGATCGGTTTCGTGCGATGTGCGGATTCCTTGATGGCCCGCGCGTAGGCGCTGCCCGGAACCGCGATCGGCGGCACGAACACGACGACGAGGGCGTCGGTGCCAGGGCGGTCGAGGGCTTCCTTGACGGCTTTGGCGAACTCGTCCGGCGTCGCCTGGGCGCCGACGTCGACGGGATCGCCCGCGAGCTCGAGCCCCTGGGCGAGCAGGGTGTCGGCGGCGAGCAGGCCGATCGCGGTGGAGTTGCCGACGACGGCGACGCGCTTGCCCGTGGGCAACGGCTGGTGGGCCAGCAGGAGCGCGGTGTCGAACAGCTGGGCCAGCGAGTCGACCCTGATCACGCCGGCCTGTTCGAACAGCGCCTGGACGCTCGCCTCGTCGACCTTCGCGGCGGTGGCGGCGAGGCCGGGCACGACGGCGTGGCGACCGGACTTCACCGCGACGATGGGCTTGGTGCGGCCGAGCCTGCGCGCGAGCCGGGCGAACTTGCGCGGGTTGCCGAACGACTCCAGGTAGAGCAGCACGACGTCGGTGGACGGGTCGGTCTCCCAGTACTGCAGCAGGTCGTTGCCCGAGACGTCCGCGCGGTTGCCGGCGGAGACGAACGTCGACAGCCCGAGACCCCACCCGGCGGCGTTGGCGAGGATGGCCGTGCCGAGCGCGCCCGACTGGCAGAAGAAGCCCGCGCGGCCCCGTGACGGCAGCTTCGGCGCGAGACTCGCGTTGAGGCGGACCTTCGGGTCGAGGTTGAGCACGCCGAGCGCGTTGGGGCCGACGACGCGCATGCCGTGCGCCCGCGCCTCGGCCGCGAGCCGGCGTTCGGCCGACAGCCCGTCCGGCCCCGTCTCGCCGTAGCCGGAACTGACGACGACGAGCGCCTTCACACCCTTGGCGAGGCAGCCGTCCATGACCTCGTCGACGCTGGCCGCCGGCACGGCGACGACGGCGAGGTCGACGTCGTCGGGGATGTCGAGCACGGTCGGGTAGGCGCGGACGCCCCGGACGGACCGGTGCTCGGCGTTGACGGGGTAGACGGGACCGGTGAAGCCGGCTTCGAGGAGGTTCTGGAGCACGGCGTGCCCGATCTTGGTCGGATCGGTGGACGCGCCGATGACGGCGACGCTGCGCGGGTGCAGCAGGTTGTGCACGCTGCGGGCCTCGGCGGCCTGCTCGCGGGCCCGCGCGACGGCGACGGACTCGTCGGTGGGGTCGATGGCGAACTCCAGGTGCAGCACGCCCTCCTCGAACGCCCTGCTGACCTGGTAGCCGGCGTCGCGGAAGACCCGGACCATCTGCCCGTTCTCGGCGAGCACCTCGGCCTCGAACCGGGTGAGCCCGACCTCCCTGGCCGCGGCGGCGAGGTGCTCGAGCAGGATGCTGCCCAGCCCGCGCCCCTGGTGGCCGTCCTGGACGACGAACGCCACCTCCGCGCTCTGCCCGTGGTGCAGCCGGTCGAACCGGCCGACGGCGACGATGTCGTCGCCGAGCAGCGCGACGAGCGCCACCCGGTCGTGGTGGTCGACCGTGCTGAAGCGCTCGAGGTCCCGCTGCGGGATCCGCGGGTACGGCCCGAAGTAGCGGAAGTACCGCGTCCGCTCGGACAGCCTGCCGTGGAACTCCCGCAGCTTGTCGGCGTCGTCCGGCGTGATCGGCCGCAGGTGGACCGTGCCGCCGTCGCTGAGGACGACGTCGGCCTCCCACCGCCGCGGAAAGTCGAACGGATCTCTGGCACCCATCTCGGCTTCAGTCCCTGGGGTCGTCCGGGTCGAGTCCGTGCAGCGGGAACACCGCGCGGCGCGTGTCGCGGATCGCCTTGTCCACGGGCTCCTCCGTGTCCCCGCCCCACGGCTGGTGCCCAGCGTCGCACCCGTCGGTCATCGACGAGGGCAGCGGCCAGCCGGGCGCGACGCGTGTCGCGTGCGCGACCCAGTCCGCGGGCAGCGGCCGTTCGGGCTCGACGTCGCGGTCGAGCACCGTCGCCAGCAGGTGCGTCCACGACCGCGGCACCACCCTGAGCAGCTCGTACCCACCGCCGCCGAGCGCCAGCCACTTGTACCCGCGCTCGTTCACGATCTCCCGGAACGCCCGGTAGATCGCCCGGTGCCCGTCCACGCTGAGCGACAGGTCGGCGAGCGGGTCCTCCTTGTGCGTGTCCACCCCGCACTGCGTGACCAGCACCTGGGGCCGGAACGCCTCCAGCAGCGCCGGCACCGTCGCGTGGAACGCCCGCATCCACCCGCCGTCGCGCGTCCCCGCGGGCAACGGCACGTTGACCGCGCTCCCCTCGGCGCCGGGGCCGCCGACCTCGTTGGCCCACCCGGTCCCCGGCCACAGGCTCAGCGGGTGCTGGTGCAGCGAGATCGTCAGGACCCGCGGGTCGTCCCAGAACGCCGTCTGCACCCCGTCGCCGTGGTGCACGTCGACGTCGACGTACGCGATGCGCTCCACCCCGCTGCGCAACAGCCACTCGATGGCCACCGCGCAGTCGTTGTAGACGCAGAACCCGGCCGCGCTGTCCGGCATGGCGTGGTGCAGTCCCCCGGCGATGTTGACCGCCCGGTCCGCCTCCCCCGACGCGAGGGCACGCGCCGCCGCCAGCGACCCGCCCACGACCAGCGCCGACGCTTCGTGCATCCGCTCGAACACGGGGTTGTCGGCCGTCCCCAGCCCGTGCCCGACGTCCCACCCGGCCGTCGGCGCCGCCTGCACGGCGCTCAGGTACCCGGGCCGGTGCACCAGCTCGATCTCCTCGTCGCTGGCCGCCGCGGGCACGAGCAGCTCGACGCCGTCCAAGACCCCGAGCTCGGTGGCGAGCCGCACCGTCAGGTCGAGCCGGACGGGGTTGAGCGGATGGTCGCCGCCGAGGTCGTACGCGAGGAATGACTTGTCCCACACCACAGCGGCCGGCTTACCCATGCCAGCAACCTACCCACCGATCGGCCAAACCGATGCTCACGTGGTGACCGACACGACCGCCGCACACCGTGTCCAGGCCTCTCAGCTGCTTACAGTGACGCTCCCGGCCCGCCTTCGGGCCCCGCACCGGAACCGATTCCACCGAACAGGGGTCAGAGGCGACATGCAACTGCGACCAGCGGCCATCCTCCTCGCACTGGGCCTGACACTCGCCGCCGCCACGGGCTGCAGCGAGCAGGTCACGGGCTCGGCCACCGCCGACACCAACGCGACCACCACGAGGCCGACCGCCACCACCCCGACCTCGCGGAGGACGCCCGCCACCACGGCAGCGAAGCCCACGAGGCCCACCAGCCAGAAGACGGGCGACGTGAAGATCGGCACCAAGAAGAAGTCGACCGGCCTGGAGACCTGCGGCGTCCTCAAGTCCGCCGACGTCGAGGCCGCGACCGGAGGCAAGGCCTCGGCCGACGGCGGCTGCATCGTCACCACCACCGACCCGACGGCCGTCATCACCCAGCTGGTCACGATCCCCGGGACGATGGAGCGGGAGGGCGAGAAGAAGCAGATCGAGATCGGCGGCAACACCGCGTGGCAGGTCGCGTCGTCCGGAGAGAACTGCCAGGTCACCGTCATGCTGACCGACGACCCGGCCGCCGTCACGTCGGCCTTCTCGGTGAGCGTGCTGGCGTTCGACAAGTTTGACGCGTGCGCCGCCGCCCTGAAGCTTGCCCAGCAGGGCTTCGACCGCATCCCGAACGCCTGAGCACCCCTCGGCGCGGCACTGCCAGCCGCCAATGGTTCAGCCACAGGTGATCAGCCGCCAGTGGGGTCAGCCTCCCTCCAGTGGGTCAGTCTCCGGTGGCGACCTCCCGGTCCAGCGCGCACCAGTTGGACCAGGAGCCGGCGTACAGCGCCGCCGGCTTCCCGGCCGACGTGATCCTGGCGACCTCCAACGCCAGCACCACCGACGAGGCCGTCACGCCCGACCCGCAGTACGCCCCGACCGCCACGTCCTCCGACACCCCGAGACCGGCGAACCGCTCTGCCAGCTCCGCGGGCCCGAGCCATCGCCCGTCTGCGCCGACATGCCCGGTCGTCGGCGCGTTGAGAGCCCCTGGGATGTGCCCGGCCTTCGGGTCCACGGGCTCGGTCTCGCCGCGGTACCGCGCGGCGGCGCGGGCGTCGAGCAGCACACCTTCCCGAGCCAGCGCCGCCGCGCCGTCGGCGTCGAGCACGGGCATCTGCCCCGGCCGCACCACCACGTCACCGCCGGCGTCGCCCGCGGGTTCCTCGGCGGTGACGGGCAGGCCGGCCGCCTCCCACGCGGCGAACCCGCCGTCCAGCACCGCGACCTCGCCGTGCCCCGCCCACCGCAGCAGCCACCACACCCGCGCGGCCACCGAGCCGTCGCCCGCGTCGTACGCCACGACCTGACCGCCCGCGCGCACGCCCGCACGGCGCAGCACCTCCTGCAGCCGCCCGGGATCGGGCAGCGGATGCCTGCCGCCGGCTCCGGGCGGAGCGGACAGCTCCGCGTCCAGATCCACGTACACCGCACCAGGCACGTGGCTGACCTCGTAGTCTTGGCGTCCGGGTGGTCCGCCGAGACGCCACCGGACGTCCAGCACGACGGTGGCCGGACGCGCACTCAGCGCATCGGCGAGGGCCTCAGGAGTGATCAAGGGATGCACGGCTCACATCCTGCACCCGCGCGGACACCTGTGTCCCCCGGCACGACTACCATCGACACCACACGAAGGGGAGCGGGTGTGAACGACCTCATCGACACCACGGAGATGTACCTCCGCACGATCTACGAGCTCGAAGAAGAGGGCGTGGTGCCGCTGCGCGCCCGCATCGCCGAGCGCCTGGGCCAAAGTGGACCGACCGTGAGCCAGACCGTCGGCCGCATGGAGCGCGACGGCCTGGTGGTCGTGGCGGAGGACCGCCACCTCGAGCTCACCGAGCAGGGCCGCAACCTTGCAATCGCCGTCATGCGCAAGCACCGGCTCGCCGAGCGCCTCCTCGTGGACATCATCGGGCTCGAGTGGGAGCACGTGCACAGCGAGGCGTGCCGCTGGGAGCACGTGATGAGCGAGGCGGTCGAACGCAAGCTGGTCAAGCTCCTCGGCAACCCCACCACCTCGCCCTACGGCAACCCGATCCCCGGCCTCGACAAGCTGGGCGACGGCGAGCCCGCCCCGCCCGCCGAGGCGGACCTGGTGCGCGTGGACGAGGTGGCCCGCCGCGGCGGCGGCCGCGTCGAGATCCGCCGCATCGCCGAGCACGTCCAGCTCGACCCGGACCTGATGGCCGAGCTGAAGGACGCCGGCGTCGTACCGGGTGGCTTCGTGGACGTCGGGGCGCTCGGGGGCGCCAAGGTCGTCCAGGTGCGCGGCGGCAACGGCCACACCGCCGAGCTCGACCCCGCGGTCGCCCACGCCGTGCTGGTGCTCGCCCGGTGACCCAGTCGACGACACCGGCGGCCAAGGCCGCCGAGGCGTTCCAGCGCCTGCACGAACGCGCCCCCGAAGGGGTCTGGTCAGCTCCCGGCCGCGTCAACCTCATCGGTGAGCACACCGACTACAACGACGGCTTCGTGCTGCCGTTCGCGCTGCCCCACCGCATCGCGGTGGCGGCCTCCGCCCGCACCGACGGGGTGCTGACCGTCAGCACGACCGGCGACGACGGCGGGGTGCAGACCGCGGCCCCCGCCGTGGTGGCCGACCTAGTCCCGAGGACCGTCAAGGGGTGGGCCGCGTACCCCAGCGGCGTCGCCTGGGCACTGCGCGAGCAGGGAGTCGCCGTCACCGGCGGGGCCGACCTCGTCATAGCGGGCGACGTACCCGCGGGAGCGGGCCTGTCCTCCTCCCACGCCCTGGAGTGCGCCGTCGCGCTCGCCCTGCTCGGCCTCGCCGGCGCCAACGCCGAACTGCCGGACATCGCGCGCTGGGTGCAGCGGTCCGAGAACGACTTCGTGGGCGCGCCGACCGGCATTCTCGACCAGACGGCATCGCTGTGCTGCGTCGAAGCGCATGCCCTGTTTTACGACGTGCGCGCCGGCAAGTCGGAGCAGGTCGCGTTCGACGCCGCTGCAAGCGGCCTCGAGGTGCTCGTCATCGACACCCGCGCGAGCCACTCCCACGTGGATGGGGGCTACGGCGCCCGCCGGGCGGGCTGCGAGCGGGCCGCCGAGATCCTCGGCATCCCCGCGCTGCGCGACGTCGACATCGCCGAGCTCGACCAGACGCTCGTCCGGCTGCCCGAGGAGCTGCGTCCGCTGGTGCGGCACGTCGTGACCGAGAACGACCGGGTCCTGCGCGCCGTCGAGCTGCTCCGCACGGGCGAGCTCGCGGGCGTCGGGCCGCTGCTGTCCGGCTCGCACGCGAGCCTGCGGGACGACTACCGGGTCTCGTGCCTCGAGCTCGACGTCGCCGTCGACGCGGCCGTGGCGGCCGGCGCCCTCGGCGCCAGGATGACCGGGGGCGGCTTCGGCGGCTCGGCCATCGCCCTCGTGCCCGTCGAGCGGCACGACGAGGTCGAGCGGTCCGTGCTCGCCGCCTTCTCCTCGCGTTCGCTCACGCGGCCGAGGCTCTTCACGGCGGTTCCGTCCGCGGGCGCGGGCAGGGACCGGTAGCGAACGACGATTCTGACCAGGAATGCGAGGACTGTGGTGAAGCTGCTCGTCACGGGCGGGGCCGGATACGTCGGCAGCGTGTGCGCTGCCCGGCTGCTCGAAGCCGGGCACGAGGTGGTCGTCCTGGACGACCTCTCGACCGGGCACGAGGACGCCGTCCCCGCGGGAGCGCGCTTCATCCGGGGTGACATCGCCGAGGTGATCGGCGACGTCCTCGCGGAAGGGTTCGACGGAGTTCTCCACTTCGCGGCGAAGTCCCTCGTCGGCGAGTCCATGCAGGATCCCGGCAAGTATTGGACGGGCAACGTCCTGACGGCGATTCGCCTGCTCGACGCCATGAAGGAGCACGGCACGCCGAAGCTCGTCTTCTCCTCGACTGCCGCGACGTACGGCGAGCCGCGGGAGGTGCCGATCCCCGAGACGGCTCCCACCGCCCCGACCAACACCTACGGCGCCACCAAGCTGGCCATCGACCACGCGATCACGTCGTACGCGGCCGCGCACGGGCTTGCGGCGATGAGCCTGCGGTACTTCAACGTCGCCGGCGCCTACGGCAGCATCGGCGAGCGCCACGCGACCGAGACCCACCTCATCCCGCTGGTCCTGCAGGTCGCCCTCGGGCAGCGCGAGCACATCTCGATCTACGGCGAGGACTGGCCCACCGAGGACGGCACCTGCGTCCGCGACTACATCCACGTCGCGGACCTCGCCGACGCCCACCTCCTCGCGCTCGACCACGCCACCGCCGGCGAGCACCGGATCTACAACCTGGGCAACGGCACCGGTTTCTCGGTCAAGCAGGTCATCGAGACCTGCCGCGAGGTGACCGGCCACCCGATCCCCGCCGTCGTCGCGGAGAGGCGCGCCGGCGACCCGGCCGTCCTCGTCGCCTCCGCCGAGCGCGCCCGCACGGACCTCGGCTGGAAGCCCGAGCGGGCCGACCTCACCGGCATCGTCAGCGACGCGTGGGAGTTCACCCGCGCCCGGCACGGAGCCTGATCCCCGATGACCGACTTCGCCTCCTTCGAGAGCTACAACGCCACGCCGCGCCTCGGCTCCCTCGCGCTGTCCCCGGACGGCACCCGGCTCGTCACGGTCGTCTCCTCGCTCGCGCCGGACGGCAAGACCTGGCAGGGCGCTCTCTGGGAGGTCGACCCCACCGGTGAGCGGGAGGCCGTCCGGCTCACCCGCTCCGCCAAGGGCGACTCCTCCCCGGTGTTCACCGCGGACGGCTCGCTGCTGTTCCTGTCGGCGCGCCCGGACCCGCTCGCGAAGCCGGGCGAGACCAAGGACAAGAAGGCGCTGTGGCGGCTTCCGGTCAGCGGTGAGGCCGCCGAGGTGCTGCGGCCGGGCGGCGGAGTCGGTCAGCTGCGCGCCGCGGGCGAGACGGTGCTGTTCACGTCGTCGGCGTACCGCTTCACGGAGTTCGGCGAGTCCGACGACGCCAAGCGCAAGGCCCGTGAGGACGCCGGGGTGACGGCGATCCTGCACGAGTCGTACCCGATCCGGTACTGGGACTCGGACCTCGGCCCCGCCTACCCGCGGCTGTTCTCCGCCCCGCTCGGTGACCTCGCCCCCGGCACCGTCACCGCTTTGAGCGAGGACACCGAGAGCCGGCTCGGCGACGAGGACATCGCGCTCAGCCCCGACGGCAAGTGGGCCGTCTTCGGCCACGACGTCGACGTCAGCGCCGCCTACGGCCGCAGGACCGAGCTCCGGCTTGTGGCCACGAGTGGCGGTGCGGCGCGGACCATCGCCTCCGAGGACGGGTACTCGTTCGGCGGCGCCGCGTTCACGCCGGACTCCTCGGCTGTGATCGCGATCCGCTTCCGCGAGTCGACCCCGGAGTCCGCGCACCACCGCGACCTGGTGCGGGTCGACCTGTCCGACGACTCGATCACGCCAGTGGCGCCCGGCTTCCAGGAGGAGCCGGACCACCCGGTGGTGAGCCCGGACGGGTCCGCGGTGTTCTTCACCGCGAGCCACCTCGGCCACCAGCCGGTCTGGCGCCTCGACGTGGCGACCGGCGAGGTCACGAAGCTGACGGTCTCGGGCTATTACAGCGACCTGGTCGTGAGCCCGGACGGCCAGACGCTGTACGCACTGCGCAACTCGGTGGACCACCCGCCACAGCCAGTGCGGTTCGCCGCGTCCGGCGCCGACCAGGACCCCGAGCGCCTGCGCGCCCCCGGCGCGCTCGACTCGGTGCCCGGCACCCTGACCGAGATCTCCACGGTCGTCGCCGACGGCAGGACCGTCCGCTCCTGGCTGGTGCTGCCCGAGGGCGCCTCCGCCGACTCCCCCGCGCCCCTGGTGCTGTGGGTCCACGGCGGACCGGTCATGAGCTGGAACGGCTGGACGTGGCGCTGGAACCCGTGGCTGATGGCCGCGCGCGGCTACGCCGTCCTGCTGCCCGACCCCGCCCTGTCCACCGGGTACGGGCCCGACTTCATCCAGGCCGGCTGGGGACGCTGGGGCGCCGAGCCCTACACCGACCTCATGGCCATCACGGACGTCGCGGTCGAGCGGGACGACATCGACGCTTCCCGCACCGCCGCCATGGGCGGCTCGTTCGGCGGCTACATGGCCAACTGGATCGCCACCCAGACCGGCCGGTTCCGGGCGATCGTCACCCACGCGTCCCTGTGGCACCTCGACGCGTTCTCCGGGGGCACGGACAGCTCCTACTTCTGGATGCGGGAGATGGGTGACCCCCTGACCCAGCCGGAGCGCATCCTGGCCAACTCGCCGCACCTGCGGGTCGCGGACATCACTACCCCGATGCTCGTCATCCACGGCGACAAGGACTACCGGGTGCCCATCGGCGAGGGGCACCGGCTGTACTTCGACCTGGTCCGGCACGGCGTCACCGCGAAGTACCTGTACTTCCCGACGGAAAACCACTGGATCCTCACCCCCGGCAACTCTCGGGTCTGGTACGAGACGGTGTGGGCGTTCCTGGCCGAGCACGTCTTGGATCAGGAGTGGGAGCGGCCGGAGCTGCTCTGAGCGCTCCTGAGCAACCGGCGGGCGTCGGCCAGGTACTTCCTGGCCAGCGCCTTCATCTCGTCCGGCGGGAACGCGGCGCTGATGGCGGCGCGGAGGAGCTTGGCCAGGGTGTGGCCGGGACAGGCCTCCTCGGCCGCGTCGAGCGCGATGGACGCGAGGCCCCCGTCTCCGCGCTGGTAGGCGTAGAAGGCGAGCAGGCAGGCGGGCTCGGCCCGTTCGGGCGCGGGACACGTCCTGGTGAGCTCCAGCCACAGCCGTTCGGCCTGCCTGGCCTTGGGCTGGGACAGTGCCGCGAAGCCCAGGCTCGCGTCCCGCACCTCCGGCACCGCCAAAGCCCGCGCCAGCGCGACGACCTCCGCGTCCGGCAGCGATCCCTTGCGGTTCTCCACGGCATCGATCGCGTCGCGCACCCGGTGGAGCTCGACGCCGGGGTGGGGCTCGCCGGAGTTCGTGATGAGCTCGTCGAGCAACGCGGACCGGCGTTCCAGCGCGTCGGGTGGGTCGAGCGCGGCGATCGCGGCCAGGGCCGCACGCGACTCGAACGTGACGTTGCCGTCGTGCGCTGACGCCGCGGCCACGGCGGAGAGCTGTGGGTCCGGCAGCGTCCCGTGGCAGCCGACCTCGAAGTAGCAGAGCCACCTCGCGTCCTTCTGGCACGACGGCAGCCACACGGCCTCGACGACGTCGATGCCCGCACCACCCAGTCTGCGTTCGAGCGTGGAGACGAGCTGTTCGTGCGGCAACTCCTCCGGCATGTGCCCGGAAGGCGCACACACGACCACGAGCATCACCTCGGTCGCGCCCTGTTCGCGCAACGGTGCTTCCAGCTGGGCGGCGAGGGTGCCTCTGTGCCGCGGGCGGGGCAGGTCGACGCGCATGGTCATGCTGACCATCTGGTCCTTCAGCACCAGCACGACGAGGGAGTCGGCCGGGTGGAACCCCATCAGGTGCGGGATCGCGGCGTAGAGGTCGCCTGCGTCCCGCACCTGGACCGGTTTCGGGAGGGTGGTGGGCATGGACCCACTGTGGCGGCCGGGACGGGTCTGGGAACCGGGCCGGCGCCAGGTTGTGGACAACTCCGCGGTTGTGGACAGGTCGAGATCTTGAACGCGGGAGAACCCGGGTTCTGTCGGGGGTGGGTGCTAGGGTGCCGCGCTCCGGCCTCCGGAAGGCCGGGAACCGGAGCGCGACAGCATCCTCAGAACGCCTGGAGGACGGTGCGCCAGCCGCCGACGACCGGCAGCTCCACCGACGACCTGGCGAGGTCCAGCGAGAGACCTGCGCCCGGCTTCGGCCGCAGCGTGTAGTCGTAGTCGCTGGAGATCAGCACGAACTCGAGCCGGTGGCCCGCCTGCAGGACGTAGTCGTCCGGCACGATCGGCACGTCGACGTCGTAGAACTTGCCGGGCTTGATCGGCGACGTCCTGTCCGGCCGCTCCCTGTTCTGCGGGTCGGTCGAACCGCGCGTGATCACGTGCGAGGTGCCGTCGGCGGCGCGGTCGACGAGCAGCGTCGTCACGTTCGCGGCGGGGCGGTCGAACGCGAGCCGCAGGTGCGCCGTGGACTTGCCGGACAACCGCACCGGCTTCTGCACCGGTTCCGACGCGTAGGAGAGCCGGTTCGGCGACGTCGCCAGGTCGATCAGCGACTCGGCCGTCTTCGTCGCGTCGTCGGTCAGCTTCTCGACACCGCGGCCGGGCAGAACGGCGAGGCCGCCCTTGGCCGAACCACCGGGCGAGAGGCGCAGCCGGACGTCGGACGTGCCGGGAGCCGGCCAGTCCTTCTCGTCGACCCACGTCTTGTCCTCGCGTTGCAGGGTCGCCTTCGGCTCCTTGTCGACGCCGTTGCGGTGACCCCACAGGTACTGGGTGAACCAGCGGTTCAGCGTGCGCCGCCACTCGGCCGACCGCAGCGTGTCGGGGTCGGTGTGCCCGGACTGGTGCAGCCAGATCTTGTGCGGGGCGCCGGCCTTCTTCAAGGCCGAGTACCACTGCTCGACGTGCGTCATCTTGACGTTCGAGTCGTTGAGCCCGTGGACGGCGAGCACGGCCGCGCGGACCTTGCGCACGTCGTTGAGGTAGTTCCGGTCGTCCCAGAACTTGCTGTAGTCGCCGGTGATCCGGTCCTGGTCCTTCGCGATCTCCGCGATGACCGGCTTGCAGATCTCCCTGTCGGCACGGGTGTAGACGTACTCGGCGAGCACGTCGGCGTCCTCGCCCTGGAACGTGCCGGGCGCGACGACGGCGCCGTCCGCGCGGTAGTAGTCGTACCAGCTGGAGATCGCGGCGATCGGCACGATGGCCTCGAGGCCGCGCACGCCCGTGGAGGCGACGGCGTTGGGCAGGGTGCCGTTGTAGGAGACGCCCATCATGCCGGTCTTGCCGGTCGACCAGGTCGCCTTGATCGCCTCACCCGTCGCGGTGCGGGCGGGCGCACGGCCGTTGAGCCAGTCGACGACGACGCGCGCGCCGATCGTCTCGTTGACGTCACCGGTCGTCGGGCAGCCCGTGGACTTGCCGGTGCCGAGCGACTCGGCGTAGACGACCGCGTAGCCGCGGGAGATGAAGTAGGCCTCGTAGCGGCCCGACGTGATCGGGTTCGGGCCGAGAGCGGCGGTGATGCGTTCGTCGGAGGAAGACTTGAGCACACGGCCGGTGCGCTTGTCCGGCACGTACAGCTCGACGTCGACGTTGTGGTTGGCGACGTCGTTGCCGCCCGAGAAGTACGGGCTGACCATGTAGACCACGGGCACCTTAAGGCCCCGTTCGGTCGCGCGCGGACGGACGACCTCGGTGTAGACCTCGTCGTCCTTGCCGTCGCGGTCGCTGTCGACCGGTGCGCGGACCCAGAGGCTCTCCTTCACCACGTCCTTCGGGTCGAAGACGGGTTGTGCCTCGCCGTCCTGGAACACCGGGCCCTCAACGGCTTGGGCCGTCGCGGGCAGGAATGGCAGTACCAGCACCGCCGTCAGCAGTGCGACTCTTCGTGCGCCCCTCACGAGGCACCCCCAATGCGGAAGCTAGATACAGGGATTCGCCCTGCACCCTCTCCTCTGACTGCAAGACATGTCACCCGTCGAACGGCTCTTGACCTGAGAGCATGGGCCGTGCACATTTCCGACTTCGTCCACGCGCTGCCGAAAGCCGAGCTGCACGTCCACCTCGTGGGCGCGGCGTCCGCGGACACCGTCCTCGCCCTGGCCCGCAACCACCCCGGCGGACGGGTGCCGGCCGACGAGGACGCACTGCGAAAGTTCTACGAGTTCACGGACTTCAGGCACTTCATCAACGTCTACGGAGTCGTCAACGACCTCGTCACCACCGGCGAGGACGTCCGCACCCTCGTCGTCGGGTACGCCCGTGACGCCGCGCGCACCAACGTGCGGTACGCGGAACTGACGATCAGCGCGACGAGCCACCTGCGGGCCGGCATCGCGCCGGAAGAGCTCGTCGAGGCGTTGGCGGCGGGACGCGAGGAAGCGCTCGCCGTGCACGGCGTCGCGTTGCAGTGGATCTTCGACGTGCCCGGCGTCTGGGACCGGGACTGGGGCATGACGAGTGCGAGGTTCGCCGCCGAGCACCGGCCGGAGGGACTGGTCGGGTTCGGGCTGGGCGGGTTCGAGGCGGACTCGCCCAGGGCGAAGTTCCGGGAGGCGTTCGCGGTGGCGCGCGACGCCGGGCTGCACATGGTGCCGCACGCCGGGGAGACGACGCCGCCGAGCGAGATCTGGGCGGCGGTGCGCGAGCTGCGCGCGGAACGCGTCGGGCACGGCGTCAGCGCGGTCCAGGACCCGGAGCTGCTGCGGCACCTCGCGGACGAGGGCGTCGTCGTCGAGGTCTGCCCGACGTCGAACATCCGCACGGGTGCGGTGAAGTCGCTCGACGAGCACCCGTTGCCACGGCTCGTGGAGGCAGGTGTGCCGGTCACCATCAGCACCGACGACCCCGGCATGTTCCACACCGATCTCGACCGCGAGTACCTGCTGTGCCACGAGCAGTTCGGCTTCGGGCGGGACGAGCTCGCCGGACTCGCACGGGCGGCCGTGCGCGCGTCGTACGCACCCGTGGAGCTGAAGGACCAGTTGCTGAAGGAGATCGACGCGCTGTGAGTGGTGTGTGCGTGGTGACCACGACCGTCGACTCCGCCGAGGCCGCGGAGTCGCTGGCGAAGAACATCGTCGAGGCACGTCTCGGTGCGTGCGTGCAGATCGTGCCGATTCGCAGCGTGTACCGGTGGGACGGTGAAGTGCGCGTTGACGCGGAGTGGCAGTGCGTCGTGAAGACGTCCGTCCTCCGCGCCGACGAACTCGTCGAGCACATCAAGGCGCAACACACCTACGACGTGCCCGAGGTCGTCGTCACCCCCGTGGTCGGGGGCAACGACGACTACCTCGCGTGGGTGTCAGAGGAGACCTCGTAGGTGACGGGGCAGCGGTTCGGTGTGCAGGACGCCGAGCCGTTGTGTCGCCCTCGTCAACGCCACGTACAGCTCGCTGGGTGACATGCGCTGAGGCTCGACGACGAGGACGACGTCGAACTCCAGCCCCTTCGACGCGCGCGGCGGCATCCAGCCTTCGCCGATGACCGCGATCGTGCGGCCGGTGCGCTCGGCGGCGTGCGCGTCGAGCTCGTCGCGCACGGCAGCCGATATATCAGTCACCTGGCGGGCCCACGGGCGCGTGCCGCTCTCGCGCACCGAGACCGGCGCCGGCGAGTCGGGGTCGACGAGCTTCAGCACCGGGGTCGCGACGGCCATGATCTCGCCGGGCGTGCGGTAGTTGACCTCGAGCCGACGGTAGGTGAACCGGTCGAACACCGAACCCCAGCTGCGGACGCCGCCCGCTGCCTGGCGCTGGGCCAGGTCGCCGACGATGGTCATGGACTTGTTGGGGCACCGGCGCAGCAGCACGCGCCAGTCCATCGCGGACAGCTCTTGCGCTTCGTCGACGACGACGTGCCCGTACGTCCAAGTGCGGTCTTCGGCGGCGCGTTCGGCGAGAGAGCGGCGGTCGCGCACCTCGTGACGGGAGGCGAGCACCTCGGCGTTGACGAAGTCGGTGACGATGTACTCGTCGGAGTCGGCGCGCTTGTCGATGGACAGGACGTCCATCACCCCGCGGGCGTACTCGAGCTGTTCCTCTTCCTCCCTCCTCTCCGCGCGTTCCCACGCCCCGTCGGAGCCGAGCAGGTCGGCGAGCTCGTCGAGCAACGGCACGTCGGACACCGTCCACACGTCGGCGTCCTCCCGGTACAGCTCCGGCACGGCGATGCGGAAGCACCGGCCCGCGTAGAGGTCGGCGAGCAGCTGCTCCGGGGTGAGCTCGGGCCACAGCCTGTCGACGGCGGCGCGCAGCTCGGTGCTGTGGCGCAGTTCGTGGCGTACGTCCTCCTCGATCTCCGGCCAGTCGACGCCGATGAGCCGCATCGCGGGGGCGACGAGCTCCTCGGCCAGCGCGAGGAAGAAGTACTTGCGGGCCGCGTTGTGCGGCAGGCCGTAGTAGCGGGTCTTCTCCCTCGCCATGGCGGCGATGTGCGCGTCGAGGGGGACGACGACGTCCTCGAGCTCGATGTCGATGGGTTCGTCGGGGAGCTCCTGGCGGTCGGCGACGGCGATGGCCAGCAGGTCCAGGACGGAGAGGTCGCCCTTGAGGCGTTGCAGCCGGGGGCTGTCCTCGAGGTCGGTGGCGACGCCGGGGTAGAGCTCGCCGGGCGTCGCGAACACGACGTCGGTCTCCCCCAGCGACGGCAGGACGTCGCCGACGTAGCGCAGGAACCCGGTGTTCGGGCCGATGATCAGGACGCCGTGCCGCGACAACCGTTCGCGCCGCGTGTAGAGCAGGTAGGCGACGCGGTGCAGGGCCACGGCGGTCTTGCCGGTGCCGGGGCCGCCCTCGATCACCAGGACGCCGGGGCCGGAGAACCGGATGATCTCGTCCTGCTCGGCCTGGATCGTCGAGACGATGTCGCGCATCGTCGCGGTGCGGGGCGCATCAAGCGCGTCGAGGAGCGCCGTCGTGTCGGTCAGCAGTTCGTCGTCGTGGAAATCGCGCAGTTCTCGATCACGGACGCGGAAGTGCCGGCGCAGGACCACGCCTTCCGGGTTCGCGGCGGTCGCCGTGTAGAACGGGCGCGCGGCCGGTGCGCGCCAGTCGAGCAGCAGTGGTTCGAATTCGTCGTCGAACAGCCCGACGCGGCCGATGTAGGCGCAGTCGCCCCTCTCGGAGTCGATGCGGCCGAAGCACAAGCCCTCCTCCGCCGCGCGGTACTTGCCGAACCGCCTGGTCAGAACCCCGACAGTCGCCTCGCGGTCGAGTCTTTCGGTGGTGGTGTCCCGCAATGCCGCCGCGAGGTCCGCGGCCGCTTTGTTCCGTTCTTGATCGAGCTTTTCATACAGAGCGGTGATCCGTGCCTGTTCGCTCGCCAACACCTTGCCCCCTGTGATACAATAAATCAGTCTTCCCGGAAAATATATTCCGAAAACACAAAGCCATTTTTTCTATCACGGATCCGCCGTGCGCGGAACCCTCTGGGCAATTCGCCTGATCCCGCATCCGAAAATGTAAGATCGACCTTGTCGTGCGCACTGCGGGAGATGCGAATGGACGTGGTCGAGGCATGAGGCTGGTCATCCTGGGGGGCGGCGGCTTCCGCGTGCCGCTCGTCTACCGCGCGCTTCTCGCCGACAGGTCGCCCGGTCGCGTCACCGAGGTCGTGCTGCACGACCTCGACGCGTCGCGGCTCGCCGCGGTGAGCGGTGTCCTCGCCGAGCTCGCGACTGATATATCGGATGCTCCGTCCGTGACGACGTCGACGAACCTCGACGAGGCGGTGCGCGGAGCGGACTTCGTCTTCTCGGCGATCCGCGTCGGTGGCCTCGCCGGACGCGCGGCCGACGAGGGCGTCGCGGCCGGGTGCGGGGTGCTCGGGCAGGAGACGGTCGGGGCGGGCGGGGTCTCGTACGGGTTGCGCACCGTCCCCGTCGCGCTCGACATCGCACGTCGTATATCAGTGCACGCGCCGGATGCGTGGGTCATCAACTTCACCAATCCCGCCGGCATGGTCACCGAGGCGATGGCGGCGCACCTCGGCGACCGCGTCATCGGCATCTGCGACTCCCCCGTCGGGCTCGGCAAACGGGTCGCGCGGGCTGTCGGCGTGCGTCCCGGGGACGCGTGGCTCGACTACGCCGGGCTCAACCACCTCGGGTGGCTGCGCGGTCTGCGCGTGCGCGGGCGGGACGTGCTGCCGGACCTGCTCGCCGACACCGAGCGGCTGGAGTCGTTCGAGGAGGGCAAGCTCTTCGGCGCCGAGTGGCTGCGGACGTTGGGCGCGATTCCGAACGAGTACCTGCACTACTACTACTTCACGCGTGAGGCCGTGCAGGCCGGTGCGTCGCGTGGGGCGTTCTTGCTGGAGCAGCAGAAACGGTTCTACGCCGAGCCATCGCTGGACAGCTGGGAACGGACGCGGCTCGAGCGCGAGCAGACCTACATGTCCGAGACCCGCGACGAGGACCGCGACGCCGACGACCTCGACGGCGGCGGGTATGACCGGGTCGCGCTCGATCTGATGCACGCGATCGCGTCCGACCGGCGCACGACGCTGATCCTCAACGTCCCGAACCGGACCACGCTGTCGTGCCTGGACGCCGACGCCGTCGTCGAGGTGCCGAGCCTCGTCGACGCCAACGGCGCACGGCCCGTCGCGGTGAGCCAGGTTCCCGACGAGGGCGTTGGACTCGTGACGTCGCTCAAGGCCGTGGAGCGCGCCACCATCAAGGCCGCTATCAGCGGCGAGCGCGCACATGCGGTGAAAGCGCTCGCGATGCATCCGCTGGTCGACTCCGTCACCGTCGCCCGCAAGATCGTCGATGCTCATCCGTTGCTGTTCGGAGGAAATTCCGGGTGAAGCCGGGGCTGTGCCCGCGCTAGCTTCTCCAGTCGTGGACAGCGACGTGGCTCGGCAGCTCAACGACGACATCTGGCATCCGTTCCGGCAGGCCTACGCGCGGTTGGACGCACCGGCGTTCCTGGCGCTGCACGTGCCGGAGCTGATCCGGGCCGGCGGACCGGCGAAGCAGGTGATCGGGTTCGCGGAGTACTCGGCGCAGGTCGGGGAGTGGTTCGCCGAGCTCGCCGGCCGCGGCAGCTCGGTGGCGATGTCGTTCCGGTTCGTCGAGCGCATCGCGTCCGGCGACCTCGCGAGCGAGCGCGGCATCTTCCAGATGGTGGCGACGCGGACAGACGGCGACCAGCGCACGTTCTACGGCCGCTTCCACACTTATGCGCGGCGCATCGACGGACGGTGGCGCATCTGCGTCGACTACGACACCGACGAACGATCGGTGACGTTGGAGGAGGATTTCCGGGCGGCCGCCGAGGTCGACGACGTCGGCGCGTTCGACGCGTGACCAGGGTCTAGTGCCGAGTGGTGGTGTTCTTAACTACGCTCGTCCGCAAATGGACACCACCACCTCTCGCCGCGTGCCGCTCGTCGTGGGCATCGCCGTGCTCGTGCTGCTGCTGGACCAGGCCACTAAGTTCTGGGCCGAGAGCGCGCTGACGGGCCGCGCGCCCATCCCCGTGCTCGGGGAGTTCCTGCAGTTCAGGCTGCTCTACAACCCCGGTGCCGCGTTCTCGATCGGCGCGGGGTCGACGTGGATCTTCACGATCGTCGCCGCCGTCGCCGTCGTGCTGCTCGCGCGGTACGGCCTGCAGCCGCAGCCGAAGCTGCGGGCGGCCGCGCTCGCGCTGATGCTGGGCGGCGCGACGACGCACCTGCTCGACCGGCTGTTCCGGCCGCCGGGCTTCGCGCGCGGGCACGTCGTCGACTTCATCGACTACAACGGCTGGTTCGTCGGCAACATCGCGGACATCGCGCTGGTCTGCGGTGCGATCCTGCTCGTGCTGCTGAGCTTCACCCCGACGAAGCAGCCCGCCGAGTGAGGGTGTCGGCGCGGCGGGTCGTCTCGGGGAGCCGGTAGCGCGGGGCGAGGCGCAGCACCTCGGCGCACGCCCGGTCCAGGTCGATCTTGTGGCCGACCGAGACGAAGACGGGCTTCACGCCGTCCTGCGTCCGCAGTGCCCTACCGACGACCTCGTCGTCCATGACGAGGTCGCTCGCCGCCCCTCGCTTCTCACCCGGTGCGTCGAACGAGCCCATCGCGTTCTTGGCGACGCCGATGCTCGGGATGCCGGTGTGCACGCCCAGGTGGCACGCGAGGCCGAACCGGCGCGGGTGTGCGAGGCCCTGGCCGTCCGCGACCAGCAGGTCCGGGGCGACGGTCACCCGGTCGAGGGTGCGGAGCAGCACCGGCATCTCGCGGAACGCGAAGAGGCCGGGGATGTAGGGGAAGTCCGTCGTGTCCTCGACGACGACCTCGTCGGCGACTTCCAGCGTCTTCGCGTCGAACACCACGCACACGCCTACGACGGCGTCGTCGCCGCGATAGCCGACGTCCAAGCCTGCGACGGTATCGATGCGCAGTTCGGGAGCACTGGTGGTGATCACCTGGGTGCGCAGGCGCTCTTGCATCGCGACGGCGTCGTCAACCGTTCTGGGCCACTCCACGGGCGACAGTGTGCCGTGACGCCTCGTAGTGGGCGGCGAGGAGGTCGTCGCCGAAGTCACCCGAATGGCGACGCCAGACGGTGTGGACGTGGTTGGCCTCGTTGGCCGTGTTGTCGTACTCGATGAGCAGGTCCGGGCCCTGGATGCGGTAGTAGTGACCCTCGCCGCGGCGCAGCGAGCCCTCCCACGCGAAGTGCAGGCGGTCCCGGTCGAGGCGGTCGAACTCGTCGTCGGCCAGCTCGAACGCGAGCCGGTCGAGGTAGAAGCGGACGATGTCGACCAGCAGTTCGCCCGCGGGTTTGCCGAGCTGGGCCGGCGTCACGCCGACCGGGTCGGACGGGCTGATGCGCGGGGCGTTGCCGGTGCGGATGTCGTGCGGCGCGGTGTCCGCCACGACGGCGAGGCGGCGGGCGGTCGGGCCCATGCGGTCGAGGAGTTCGCGGGCGAGCTCTTCCTCCAGGCGCAACGGCTGGCCGACGACGTGGCCCCGGTAGGTGACGCGGGCCGGGTTCGCCCCGAGGAAGAACGGCGTCGCCGAGACGTGGCCGTCGGCGACGACGACGTTGACGGACAGGTGGTGTCCCTCGACTCGCCATCCCCACGGGTCGTCGCCGTCCGGCGTGCCGAACAGGATCGTCCAGTAGTCGCCGCTGTGGCGGTCGCGGCTGCCGCCCTCACGGTGGTCGAGGACGTCCTCCAGCGCCATGACCGCGGCGGCCTGCGCGTAGGCGTGGGGACTGAGCACCGTCGCAAGCATGCCGTGGACGGCTTTGCGCTGGTCGCGGTCGAGGTCGCCGAGGACCAGGCCGGGGCGTGGTCCGGGCGTGTAGGCCCAGCGGTGGCGGAGGTCGTCGTCGGTGACCGCGCGGATCGCGTGTTCGCGCTGGTGACCTGCGAGCGAACTGATATATCGGCGCGTGGCGTCGGCGACGTCGTGCAGCATCTTCCGAACTTATCCACCTTCTGCGCGCACAGCACAGAGAGCGGTTCGGGCAGAGGCATCCGATATATCAGTGCGCGTCAGAGGTGCAAGGTCACGGTCAGCCCTGGGCGATGTAGGCCTGCAGCTGGTCCTGGGACTGTTCGAGCTGGCCGATCCGGCTCTTCACGACGTCGCCGATGCTGACGATGCCGACCAGTTCCCCGTCCGACACCACGGGCACGTGGCGGAAGCGCCGTTCGGTCATCACGACCGTGAGGTCGTCGACCGTGTCGGACGGCGAGCAGGTGTAGACGTCGGCGGTCATGATCGACGAGACCGGCGCGGACAACAGGCCGGCGCCGCTCTCGTGCAGGTGGCGGACGACGTCGCGTTCGGACACGATGCCCGCCAGACCGGACGGCCCGACGACGACGATCGCGCCGACGTTGTGGTCGGCCAGCGTTCTGAGCAGTTCGGACACCGGGAGGTCCTGGTCGATCGTCGCGACCGCCGATCCCTTGGCCCGCACAACGTCAGCAATCCTCATCTGGCGCCTCCGATACTGCCGGTCCGGTCAGGCAACTCAGGCTAGATCGGATCCGGACGGAACGGGAGGCCGTGCCTCAAAGGGAGCAGGGGACGCGCTCGAATGAACGAACGCGTCCCCCGCGGTGTCGCGCCTGGTCCGGCGTCGGCTACGCGGATCCTCCGCGGCGACGGGTCGCGAACTGGCGCGGCTGGACCATCGGCGCCCGCTGCCGAGGCAGCGGGAACTGCGTGTTCTGGTCCTGGGAACGCTTGCGCGCACGGCGTGCGGCGCGGTTGCCCGGCTCGGGCGGGGTGGTGGCAGGCATGCGAAAGCCTCCTCGCGAAGAGGGCGTGCAAGGGCACGGCGGAAAGTCGGCCGTGAGAGAGGACCCGCGGAAGGGTCACCGAGTGCGACAAGAGGTCGCGAGGCGAGCGTCGAGAGCGCTGCGGAGCTTCATCAGATGAAGAACATGGCTCCAACGCTAGCGACGTCGCCCTGGCACGCCAACCGAATTAACCGCGGGCCCGGGCGGCCGCCGCACCGGCACCCAGCATCACGAGGACGATCGTGACCATCGCCCACTTGCGCGACTTGGTCAGCGGCGTGCTCTCGGCCTCCAGCGCGAGGTCCTGGCGCGGTTCGGTCTTCTCGCGAGCCGCGCGCACCGGAACCGGTTGCGGCGCAACGGAAGCGGGCGGCGCCACCACGGCAGGCGGCGGCACGACCGGAGCCACGACGGCCGCCGGCGCGGGAACGGGTGCGGGCACCGGAGCGGGCGGGAGAACGGGAGCGGGCGCCGGGGGCAGCGGCGCCTCGGGACGGGGCGCGGGCGGCTCGGCACGCGGCGGCATGGGCGCCGGCAGGCAGCCCGCCGCGTCGACCATGCCCATCGGCTCGCCCGCCGACAGTTCCACCGCGGACGTCCCGGTGATCCGGTACACGCGGCTGCGGCCCTGGTGGCCGTTGTTCACGGCGTGGACGGTGCCCGCCGCGTCGACCACGACGGCGCCGTAGGTGGACTTGCCCGGCAGGCCGGCGATCTCGGTCCTGCTCAGCACCCGCCCGGTCGCCGGGTCGAACGTGACGACCTCGCCCGGCCCGTGGCCCCCGGCCCAGACGCCGGTGAACGCGCCGGTCGCCGGGTTCGGCGTGAAGTCGTCGAGCGCCAGCGCGGGCCAGCCGAGCACGACGGTGCGCACGACCTCCAGGTAGGTCGGGCTGGCCGGGTCGATGTCGATCGCGTGCAACCGCGCGGTGTCGCGCACGTAGAACGTCGTGCCGACGACCGCGCCCGCCGACACGTCGTCCGTGCGGAACCAGTGCGCGTCAACGGGGCCGAGGTCGCTGACCGCGCCCCGGGTGTCGACGAGAACGACGTGCGACGGGTTCTTCCACCAATGGCCGCCTTTCGACGTGAGCCCGACCAGCCGCCCCAATGCGGGCGAGTAGCCCAGCGCATTCAGCACGTAGTCCAGCCGAGCTATTTCTGTCACTCCACCGGATGACATGTCGAGTGCCGAGAAAGTCGAAAAATGTCCCCGATTGAGTGAACGCACTTGATAAGCGCCACAAGCCGGAGAGGCAGCCTGCGCAACACCGCTGGTGAACGGCGTGGAAAGCACCACGAGAGCCGAGACGGCGCCGGACACGAGCAATCCCCGCCGCCACCGGGATGGAGCAGACCAATACGACAACCGGGTATTCGTGCTGTTGCCGTGCATTTCCACCTGACCATTGCTCGTGAAGCCGACCGCGCTGTACCGGCCACAGTAGACCGTGGTCTAATCCCACACCAAGAAAGGAGCCGAATTGAGCATTTACCTCAGCGGCACGCTCTGGGTTCTGGGTGCCGCGACCATCTCCGCCGTCCTCGTCGTCATCGCCCGCCGGTTCGGCTCGGACGAGGTGAGCGAGAAGAACCTCGGTGCGGGCGGCTCGGTGTTCAGCATCGTCGCCGGCCTGCACGCCGTGCTCGTGGCGTTCATCCTGATCTCGCTGTTCGACGCCGCCAACAGCGCGGAGGAGCAGGTGCAGAAGGAGGCCAACGCGCTCGTCGCCGTGAACTGGTCGGCCTCGTCGCTGCCGGAGCCCGCGAAGTCCAGGGTCGACCAGCTCAGCCGCGACTACGTCTCGACCGTCGTGCAGGACGAGTGGCCGCGGATGCGCGACGGCGAGGACGTCGACAACCGGGGCTGGCTCACGCTGAACCGGCTCAAGGAGACGATCGCGACGACCGCGCCGGAGGGCGACTGGCAGGAGGACCGCAAGACCGAGGCCGCGAACCAGCTCTGGGAGGTCTACCAGGCCCGGCAGGAGCGGCTGGAGGCGGCGGACAACGGCGTCAACCCCGTCGTGTGGCTGGCGCTGGTGATCGGCACGCTGCTGTCGCTGCTGTTCCCGTTCCTGTTCGGCGGGCCGAACCTGCTCTCGCAGCTGCTGATCACGATCACGCTCACCTCCACGCTGGTGCTGCTGCTGTTCGCGATCCACCAGCTGCAGAACCCGTTCAGCGGAGGGGTGCTGATCCCGTCCGACGCGTTCAGCGCCGCACGCGACCGGCTGAGCTAGCGCGCATCGGTCGTTCCGTCGGCTTCCTCGATCTCGACGTGCAGCACTTCGCCGTCGATGACCTTCGGCGGCGCCGAGTCGGTCTTCGGGAGGAGCTCCGACTGGGTGAAGTACCGGTTCGCGAACGCGCCGACCGCACGGGTCGAGGCGGCGTCGACACCACCGCCGATGACGCCGCCGAGCACCGGGACGCCCTTCGCGGCGATGCTCCCGAGCTTCTTCGTGCCGTACTTCGTGATGAGGGCCGAGGCGGCCTTCTTGGTGAACTGCTTGATGCCGACCTTCTTGAACAGCTCGGTACCGGCGTTGCCGAGCAGGCACAGCAGGATGGCCGTCTGCACCTCTTCGCTGTCGACGTCGTGGCCGCGCAAGGCCGCGATGGACGCGATCAGGTGCGTCTGGATCACGTACGTGGCCGCGACGTTGGACGGCAGCGAGACGGGCAGCGTGATCAGGCCGCCGAGGTTCGTGATGAAGCCCTGGGCGCCCGCGAGCGCCACGTGGGTGCGGATGAGGTGCTTGATCGCGGCGACCTCGTCGCCCTTCTTGGCGAGCGCGTCGGACGCGGCCTCGCGGGCGCTCTTGAACGGCCCGAAGCCGTCCACGCCCGCGCGCAGCAGGTAGTCGGCGATGCCCTGCTGGGTCTTGGTCAGCTCGCCCTTGTTGGTCTCGGCCACGCCTCCGAGATTACGCGTCCGCCAGGCTTTGCGAGAGTTCGACGGGCCGTTCGGCCGTGATCACCGCGCCCGTGCCGCCGTCCACGGTGATCCGCTCGCCGGTCCTGATCCTCGTCACGGCCTCGCGGACGCCCACGACCGCCGGGATCCCGTACTCCCTCGCCACGACGGCACCGTGCGAGTTCGCGCCGCCCATCTCCATCACGAGACCGCCCGCGGTCAGGAACAGCGGCGTCCACCCCGGGTCCGTCGACGGCGCGACCAGGATCTCGCCGGGTTCGAGGTGGGCTCCAACGGGGTCCATGACGACCCGCGCGATGCCGGTGACCGTGCCCGCCGACGCCGGGGTGCCGACGAGGTCGCCCTCCGCCGGGACTCCGTGGCTCACCGCCTCGGGTTCCGTCCCGTCCGACAGCAGCACGCGCGGGATGCGCCTGCGCCGCATCTCGCGGTTGTAGACCTCGCGCCGTGCGGCGACGACCGCGCGCAGATCTCCGCTGGTGGAGCGCATTTCCTCCAGGTCGAGGAAGAACACGTCGTCCGCGGCGTCGAGGCGCCCGTCCTCGACGAGCTGGGCGCCGGCGTGCGCGATCCGCGTGCGCAGCGCGCCGAACAGGGTGATGACCAGGTACTTCGGGTACTCCCGCAGCCCGGCGAGCACCCTGGTGCGGCGCAACGCGAAGCGCACCAGCCAGCCGCGTCCCCGCGCCCGCCGGGCGAGGGTCTCGATCATCGCCTCGGCTTCGGCGGCACCGCGCGCGAACACCGCGTCCGGCCGGGCCTGGTCCTCCTCCAGCAGCAGGAAGTTCCGCACGACGCCGGCCACGTGCGCCGGGTCGTCGGACCACCGGGGCAGGCCGAGGTCGATCTCCGCGACGGCCCGGTGCCCCCACCTGGCCAGGAAAGCCTCCAGCGCGGCGGGCCGGCCGCCGGCGCGGAACTGTTCCAGCGCACCCGGATCGCGGCGGATCTCCTCGGCGACGTCCCACATCGCGAGGTCCATCTCGGTGGTGACGTTGTTGGGCAGGCCGCGCAGCACGGTCTGCAGCTCCCCCGGCCGGGTCTGCACGACCTTGCCGGCCAGGCCGAGCATCGCGAACCCGACCAGCGCCGTGGGCGCGAGCCCCGGCAGCACGGGGACGACGCACTGCCGCAGCGCCTGGTCGATCGGCAGGGCCGCGGCCCTGTCCAGCACCTCGCGTTCCATCAGCATCGCCGTCCGCACGGCCTTTTCGGGGTTCACCAGTGCCTTCACGACCGTCGCCGGCACGTGGAACCGGCGGGCGAGCCGCACGAGGCGTCGGAGGGCGGGCGTCGGCGAGGAGTTCCTGACCGCGAACCTCGGGTCGTCGAACAGCACGCGCAGCACCTCGGACGACCGGGCTTCCATCACCGAGAGCAGGCGGGTCACGAACTCGCGGCCCACCTTGCTGCGCATCACCTTCGTGACGTCGAAGAAGATGCGCTCCCCGGCCTCCACACAGGACTTGCTCGCGGGGTCGCCGATCACGATCTCGAAGGCGGCTCGGGCGATCTCGCGGAACGCCGCGCGTCCCATCGGCGTGATCGGGCGCTCGAGCCCCTGCGCGAGGCTGAAGCAGAAGTAGACGTGCGCGCCGCCGTCCGGGTTGTCCGGCAACGGGAACAGCGTCGTGATCGGCCGCGCCTGGGTGAGGTGCAGGTCCCCTTCGGCGTCGATGGCCCACTCGATGTCCTGCGGTGTGCCGTGGTGCCGCGCCACCTTGCGGCCCAGGACGGCGAGCGCGTGGACCTGGCCGTCGGTCAGGCAGGGCTGCGCGTTCTCACCGGCCTCGACCCGCTCGGTGCCGCCACCGGGCCGTGAGCGGATGACGACCCTCTTGTCCCCCAGGCGTTTCTCGACGATCTCGCCGCCGTCGACGACGAAGTGGTCGGGGTTGACCGCGCCGGACACGACGGACTCGCCGAGTCCGGGGCTCGCGTCGACGACGATCTGGTCGCGCTTGCCGGTGACCGGGTTCGCGGTGAACATCACGCCGGAGACCGCGGACTGCACCATCCGCTGCACCACGACGGCCAGGTGGGTCGTGGCGTGGTCGATGCCGTTGGTCTCGCGGTAGCTCACCGCGCGGTCGGTCCACAGCGACGCCCAGCACCGGCGCACGGCGTCGACCACCGCGTCCTCGCCGACGACGTTGAGGACCGTGTCCTGCTGGCCCGCGAAGCTCGCGAACGGCAGGTCCTCCGCCGTCGCGCTGGACCGCACCGCGACCGGCACGTCCTCACCCAGCGCGCGGTACCCGGCGGTGATCGCGTCCCGGACTTCTTGCGGCACAGGGGTTTCCAGCAGCACGCGACGGTCGTTCTCCGGGGTGGCGTTCGCCAGTTCGCCGGCTCGCGCAACGGTGCGGTAGGCCGCCGTGGTGACGCAGAAGCCCTGGGGCACCGGGAAACCGGCCCGGGTGAGCTCGCCGAGGTTCGCGGCCTTGCCGCCCACGACGGCGAGCATCGTGCCGTCGATCCCGCCGAGGTCGATGGTGAGCGCCATGGTTGCTCCCTCCGGGTTCCCCTGGAGAGGAGGGTACGAGCGTTCCACCCCGAACTCAACACGTGATGAATAAATCAGGTTCTGCGTCAGCCGCGGCTCACCCAGTCCGGGAGGGGTTCGCGTTCCGCGCGCCACTCCGGCGGCGGGGTCGCGACGATGCCGCCGACGATCGCGGCCGTCGTGTCGACGTCTCCGCCCGCGCGGACGCACGCCGTGATGGCGGCGCGGTAGTCGTCGAGGTGGTGGGCGGCGACCCAGAGGGTGAACGGCACGGTGTCCTGCGCCGTGACTCGGGAGCCGTTGCCGAGGACGTACGCGGCTTCCTCGGCGTCACCGATCGCGCGCGCCTTCTCGATCCCCTTGCGCACGAACGATTCCCCGAGGTGTCCGAGGACGCTGCCGAGCAGGTCGGGAGGCGGCGTCCCGGTGAGCCGCGCCTTGGCCGCGATGGCCGACGCGTGCGCCACCGCCACACCGCCCGCGATGCCTTCCGGGTGCTGGTGCGTCACCTCGCTGGCGCGGATCGCCTGTGCGGTGACGGTGTCCGGGCTGTCGGCGAAGTACGCGCCCAGCGGGGCGACCCGCATCGCGGCGCCGTTGCCGCACGAACCCTGCCCGCCGAAGGCGGCGGAGGCCGCTTCCTGCCACGGCGTGCCCTGGCGGATCTTGCGCAGGATGGTGAAGGCTCCCACGCCGTACCCGCGGTTGGGCTCACAGCGGTCGGCGAACGTCGCGGCGAGCCGGTCCCGGTCCACCTCGCCGTGGTCGCGGAGCTCGGCGACCAGGTTGCAGGCCATCTCGGTGTCGTCGGTCCACTCCCACGGCCCTCGTGGCGGCTTGCCGGCCACGAGGTCGGGCAGCGAGCGGCCGACCATGAAGAACTGGGCGCCCAGGGCGTCGCCGACGGAGAGGCCGGCGAGCGAGTCGTATGCGAGGTCCAGGCGCGCGCGAGAATGCAGAACAGTGCGCATCACCTGCGATTTTACCCGGCTTTCCCGCCAGGGGCAGCTGAATTCGGGAGTGCGGCGAGGTCAGCGCGTCAGCCCGGCGGGCGTGAAGACGAAGCTGTCGCGGAAGCCGCCCTCACCGCGCCTCGTCGCCATCAGCCGCAGCTCCGGCATGAAGTGGAAGAACACCAGCGACCCCGAGCGGTCCGGGTAGCCGAGCGTCTTCGAGTACTTGGGGTTCGTGCCGCCGAGCCACAGCGGCGGCTCGCCGTACTCCGCGATCACGTCGTCGAGCAGGCAGTCGCGTTCGCCCAGCACGCCGGGGATCCTGCTGTCGGAGTCGAGCGACAGCCAGCCCTGCCGGTGCGCGAGATCGGCGTACACCGACGCCATCACGTCCTCGCTGCGGTGACCGAGGACCTCGTGCACCGCGCCGCTGACCATCGCCGCGTTCGCCGCGCCCCGCTTCACCAGCGCGTCGAGCTCGGCCTGCCACCGGTCGGTGCGGTCGTCGGCGAACGCCAGGGCGTCGAGCAGGGTGAGGATCACCGCTTCGCCGCCGTACATCCCGGGGCGGCGAACGGCGGCGTTGAGCTGGCCGAGCAGGTAGCGGCGCAAGTCGTCGAACGAAGGCATCTCTCCCCTTTGGTCACATTGTTCTACCAGTTGCGCATACGTGAAACGGAATCGCCTTCGTCAGCGACAGATACGGCAACGACTGGGGAGGACAGATGGCGGCTAGCACCACGCAGATAGTGGCGTACTGGGTCGAGCACGAGGTCGAGATGGCCGTCGACTGGAGCACGGCGCACGAACGCTGCTGGCGGTGCGGCTACAGGACCAGGCTCGAGAAGTGCCACATCGTGCCGGTGGCGCTGGGTGGGAGCGACAACGCGGACAACCTCGTGCTGCTGTGCGCGCGGTGCCGCCGTGAGGCGCCGAGCCACCAGGACCCGCAGTACATGTGGAGGTGGCTGCGGGCGACGGGTGTCTCCTCCCCCGGCACCTACTGGACGATGCGGGGCTGGGAGGAGTTCGAGGTCATCTTCGGCCGCAAGCCGCTCGAGATCTTCCGCGGGGCCGAGGTCGACCACCACTCGCTCAACGCCGAGTGCCGGGCGCTGGCGGCGGACGAGTTCGCGAAGACCGTCGTCCACTTCGGAGAGGGACGGCTCAACCCGTCGACGATCGCCTGCGTGATCGCGGAGATCGAGAAGAAGCTGGCCGACCGGCACGGGATCAGCCTGCCGTGACGGCGAAC
>NZ_JBHXCW010000060.1:0-37001 GCF_042725365.1 Lentzea sp. NPDC060358
AGTAGTTTCCTTCAACCCGAGTTACACCGTTCGTTTGACAGACCCCAGGTCGTCGTGCAGGTACCGCTTCGCGAAGTCGTCGATCACGAACGCGGAGCCTGCCACAGCTAACGCCACGGTGACGAAAGAACGCGAACACAGAAGCGCGGTAGCACCGGAGCCCGCACACAGGCGCGCCGGCGTGCACCGAAACGCCGTGAGGATCGCGCTCACAGAAGACGGCGGCCCACGAACGGGTGATGACGCGAACGGCGGTGCGAGCGCGGCGACGCAAAGCGGGTCGCCGGGGGTCCGGGAGAGCGTCCCAGGACGGCCGCATCCACTTTACTTGACATAATGTAGATTATCGGCGAAACGGCGACCTGCGAAGATCATCGTCGGAAGGGGTTTCGCGGCATGTGATGGTGCGTCTGCAGACACCGCCCGACGGGCAGGCCGGCCGTCCCTGCAGACGCCTCACCATCTCGCCCCCGACGGTGCTGGAGCGCGGTCGGCACCGTCGAGTCGTCAGTAGAGACGTACGCAGAGTGGCGCCATTACGCTCACGATCCCCGACAAGTGACACCCTTTGGTCCAGCGCCCGGCGAACCCGGTCGAAACGGACATTTCATGCATAATCGCCATTATCCAGCACGGCGAGCGGAATTGTCGGTGTCGTGCGGTACAAGATCCATATGCACGTGCTCGCCGCCCAGGACGCCTTCTTCCTCGCCCGCCGGACCCGCAAGGACTCCCCGCACACCACAGCGGCCTACCGGCGGGACCTCTCCGGCGTGAACACCCTCCTGGCCGAGGCGCTCCTCTCCCCCGTGCAGGACCTGGTGGTGCAGGACCTGACGGGCTCGAACCTGCGTCACGCTTTCGGGTTGTTCGCGGACACGCACGCCAAGAGCTCGGTGCTGCGGGCCTGGTCGACGTGGAACCAGTTCCTGACGTTCTGCGTGGCCGAGGACCTCATCGCCGGCAACCCGATGGGCGCTGTCGCGCGTCCCAAGACGCCTCCCCTGGTCCCCAAGCCGCTGCGGGGTGAGGACACCCCCGAGCAGTTGCTCACGGCGGCGGCGGAGGGGGCGAGCAAGGGGCGTGACCCGTGGCCGGAGCGCGACGTGCTGGTGATCGCGCTGGGGCTGGTCGCGGGTCTGCGCAGCGCGGAGATGCGGACGTTGACGCTGGCGAGCGTGGTGGGGCGGGAGGGTGATCGGCGGTTGCACGTGAAGGGCAAGGGCAACCGGGACCGGAGTGTGCCGATCGAGCCGCCGATGGAGCGGATCGTGGACGAGTACCTGCGGAGTTGCCGGCGGCGGTTCCCGCAGGGGCGGTTCGACCGGGACAGCGCGTTGCTGCGGGACCGGCACGGTGAGCCGATCGGGCGGGGTGGGCTCGAGTACCTGGTGAAGTCGTGCTTCCGGTGGGCGGGGTTGAACGACCGGGTGCCGACGGGGGCGAACCTGCACGCGTTGCGGCACACGTTCGCGACGCGGCTGGCGGAGGACGGGGCGTCGGCGAGCGAGATCATGGCGTTGCTGGGGCACGCGAGTCTGGCGACGAGTCAGAACTACATCGAGGCGACGGCGCGGGAGCGGCGGGCGGCGGTGGCGAGCAACAGGACGTATCGGGCGTTGAAGGACATCTAGCGGGGTTCCAGCGGCGTGCGGGACTCTCGGGGTGCGTGTGTGACGTCGGGGGTCGCCCGGTTGCCGGTGGGTTAGGCCGTGTGGGTGATCTGAGAGTGCGAAAACCGCATTTCAGGGGTACCCAATGAGGATGAGATCCGTGTGGCGTGGGGCCATCTCCTTCGGGTTGGTGACGATCGCCGTGCGCCTTTACACGGCTGTCGAGGAGCACGACTTCCGGTTCAACCAGGTGCACCGCGAGGACGGTGGGCGCATCAGGTACAAGCGCGTCTGTTCGGTGTGCGGTGCCGAGGTCGAGTTCTCGGACATCACCAAGGGCTACGAGTTGGACGACGGCCGGATGGTGGTGATGGAGAACGAGGACTTCGAGAAGTTGCCGGTGAAGACGGACAAGTCGATCGACGTGCTGGAGTTCGTGCCGGCGGAGGAGATCGATCCGATCTACTTCCAGAAGACGTACTACCTGGAGCCGGACAAGGCGGCGGCGCGGCCGTACGTGCTGCTCAGGGATGCGTTGGTGAAGACGGGTCAGCTGGCGGTCGTGAAGATCACGATCCGGCAGAAGGAGACGCTGGCGACGATCCGGGCGCGTGATGACGTGCTGGTGATGCACACGATGTTGTGGCCGGACGAGATCCGGAAGGCGGAGTTCGACTTCCTGGAGTCCGACGTCGAGGTGCGGCCGCAGGAGTTGAAGATGGCGACGTCGCTGGTGGAGTCGATGGCGGGTGACTTCGATCCGGACTCGTTCACCGACGACTACCGGGATGCGCTGGAGAAGGTGATCGCGGCGAAGGCGGAGGGTGCGGAGTTGCCCGAGCAGCCGGAGGCCGAGGACAAGGGTGATGTCATCGATCTGATGACGGCTCTGGAGCGCAGTGTGGAGAAGGCGAAGGCGGGGCGGAAGAGCACGAAGAAGGCGCCGCCCAAGAAGAAGGCCTCGTCGGCGTAGATGGCCGGGCTCGACGAGTACCGGCGCAAGCGGGATCCGGCCAGGACGCCGGAGCCCGTGCCGGGTGCTGGGGATCTGCCCCGGGGTGACGATGACACGTTCGTGATCCAGGAGCACCACGCGTCGAGCCTGCATTGGGATGTGCGGCTGGAGCGTGGTGGTGTGCTGGTGTCGTGGGCGGTGCCGAAGGGGCTGCCGCCGACGACCGATGTGGTCAGGCTTGCTGTGCACACCGAGGACCACCCTGTGGAGTATGCGGAGTTCTCGGGTGAGATTCCGAAGGGTGAGTACGGCGGCGGCGAGATGTTCATCTGGGACAGCGGCCGCTACGAGACGGTGAAGTGGTCGGACCGCGAGGTCGACGTCGTCCTGCACGGGCACCGCGTCGAGGGTCAGTTCGTGTTCTTCCGGTCGGGGAACGACGGGAAGAACTGGATGGTGAAGCGGCGGCACGCGGCGGCGCGGCCGGACTGGCAGGTGTTGCCGGAGCAGGTCAGGCCGATGCTGGCGGTGCCGGGGCCGCTCCCCCACGACGATGACGACCAGTGGGCGTACGAGTTCAAGTGGGACGGTGTGCGGGCGATCCTGCGGGTCGAGGGTGGCCGGGTGCAGGGGTGGTCGCGGCTGGGCAACGACGTCACGGTGGCGTATCCGGAGTTGCAGGGTGTGGGTGAGCAGCTGGGGTCGACGGAGGCGTTGCTGGACGGGGAGATCGTGGCGTTGCGGGACGGGCGGCCGAGTTTCAGCGCGTTGCAGAACCGGATGCACGTGAGCAGGTCCGATGCCGCGCGGCGGGCTGCGCGGCAGTTCCCGGTGACGTTGCTGTTGTTCGATCTGCTGCACCTGGACGGCACGTCGTTGTTGCACCTGCCGTTTCGGCAGCGGCGGGAGTTGTTGCGCGGGCTTGAGCTGAAGGGGTCGCATTGGCTGACTCCCCCGTCTTATGACGAGGACGGGGCGGCGGTGCTGGCGGCGAGCCGGGAGCAGGGGCTCGAGGGGGTGGTGGCGAAGCGGCTGGACTCGGTGTACGTGCCGGGGTCGCGGTCGCCGGTGTGGCGCAAGATCACCGATTTGATGGCGCAGGAGGTGGTCATCGGGGGGTGGCGGATGGGTGAGGGCAAGCGGGCCGGGGTGATCGGGGCGTTGTTGCTGGGTATTCCGTGCGACGGTGGGCTGGCGTTCGCGGGGTCGGTGGGGACCGGGTTCAACGACGCGGAGCTGGCGGTGCTGACGCCGCGGTTGGAGGCGTTGGCGCGCGGGTCGTCGCCGTTCGTGACGGAGATGCCGAGGGAGAGGTCCAGGGGCGCGAGGTGGGTGGAGCCGGAGCTGGTGGCGGAGGTGGTGTTCCGGCAGTGGACGCCGGACGGGCGGATGCGGTTCCCGGCGTGGCGGGGGTTGCGGCCGGACAAGTCGCCCGGGGAGGTGCGGCGCGGTGAGCGGTGAGGTCAGTGTCCGGGTCGAGGGCCGGGTGCTGAAGCTGACGAACCTGGACAAGGTGCTGTACCCGGAGTTCGGGTTCTCCAAGGGTGAGGTGATCGACTACTACACCCGGATCGCGCCGGTGCTGCTCCCCCACCTGAAGGACCGGCCGGTGACGACGAAGCGGTATCCGAACGGGGTGGACGGGAAGTGGTTCTTCGAGAAGAACGCCCCGGAGCACCGTCCCGAGTGGGTGCGGACGGTGCGGCTGGAGTCGCCGGGCAGCACGAAGGGCAACGAGACCGTCAACCACGTGGTGGTCGACGAGCTGGCGACGCTGGTGTGGCTGGCGAACCTGGCGGCGCTGGAGTTGCACGTGCCGCAGTGGACGGTGGGGCCGCGCGGGGGCAAGCGGGATCCGGATCTGCTGGTGTTCGACCTGGATCCGGGTGCGCCGGCGTCGTTGGTGCAGTGCTGCCGGGTGGCGGAGCTGGTGCGGACGGTGCTGGACGACGACGGTGTGGACGCGTGGGCGAAGACGTCGGGGAACAAGGGGTTGCAGGTGTACGCGTACGCGCCGGCGAAGGACACGGCGGAGTACGCGAAGGGGGTGGCGCGGCGGCTGGCGAGGGAGCATCCGGAGCTGGTCGTGTCGACGATGGCGAGGGCGCAGCGCACCGGGAAGGTGCTGATCGACTGGTCGCAGAACAATCCGGCGAAGACGACGGTGGCGCCGTACTCGTTGCGGGCGCGGGAGAAGCCCGCGGTGTCGGCGCCGGTCACGTGGGACGAGGTCGAGGAGTGCCGGGTGGTGGAGGACCTGGTGTTCACGGCTGACGAGGTGCTGGAGCGGGTCGACGTGGCGGGTGAGTTGTTCGGGGGTTGATATTCTGGCCGACTGCCTACGAGGGGGTTTGCCGTGAAGATCGAGCTCGCCGAGTACGACCCCGCGTGGCCGGGGCTCTTCGAACGGGAACGCGGGCGGGTGGTGGCGGCGTTGCCGGGTGCCGAGGTGGAGCACGTCGGGTCGACGTCGGTGCCGGGGTTGTGCGCGAAGCCGGTGGTGGACCTGATGCTGGTGGTGGGTGACGCGGCGGATGAGGCGTCGTACGTGCCGGTGTTGGAGGCCGCGGGGTACCGGGTGGTGGTGCGTGAGGACGAGTGGCACCACCACCGGGTTGTGAAGGGGCCGGACACGAACATCAACCTGCACGTGTTCTCGCGGGGGTGTGCGCAGGTCCGGCGGCATCTGGTGTTCCGGGACTGGTTGCGGGCGCACGAGGCGGACCGGGAGCTGTACGCGGCGGCGAAGCGGCGGCTGGCGGAGTCGGACTGGGCGTCGGTGCAGGACTACGCGAACGCGAAGAGCGGTGTGGTGCTGGACGTCCTGGAGCGGGCGTATGTCGAGTGGCGGTTGCCGTCGGATGACGTGGAGTACTTGACGCCGACGAGGTCGGACGTGCGTGTCGTGCTGCAGGAGTACGACGCGGTGTGGGCGCGGTGGTACGCGGTCGAGGAGGCGCGGATCCGTGCGGCGCTGGGCGGGGTGGTGCTGCGGCTGGAGCACGGCTGGTACGAGCACCGGTTGCTCAAGCGGCACGAGGACCCGGACGTGAACCTGCACGTCTTCTCCCCCGCGTGCGAGGAGGTCGACCGGATGCTGGTGTTCCGCGACTTCCTGCGCGGTGACGACGGGGCTCGGGAGGAGTACGAACGGACCAAGCGCGCCTTGGCGGGCGAGTCCTGGGACAGGGTCCAGGACTACGCCGATGCCAAGACGCGCGTGGTCGAGCGGATCATCCTGCGGGCGCTGGCCTGATGGGCCGGGGCTTGGTCAGCCGAGGCGGCAGGCGCTGAGGATGATCTCCTGGCCGAGCAGGGTGCGGACGCGGACGGCGTTCTGGACGAGCTGGCCGTTCGGTGCGGTGGTGGTCTCGTTGAGGTGGACGGTGGCGACGCCGGGGATGCCGATGGTGGCGGGGGCGGTGCCGATGGGCTGGCCGTTGAGGGTGCCGACCTTGGACGAGCCGGTGATGCCGTTCGCGTCGCTCACGCACTTGGCCTCGAGGGCGTTGAGGGTGATGGCGCCGCCGAGCAGGCTGGCGCCTTCAACGCGGGCCTGGGCGACGGTGCGGCCGGTGGTGGCGTCGAGGGTGCAGTCGGCGTGCAGGGCGTTGACGGAGGCGAGGCCGAGGACGTTCACGGTGGCGACGGTCTTGTCCTCGTTGGGCGGGCACTGGGCGTGCGGGGTCTTGGCGATGCCGATGAGGCCGGTGGCGTTGAGGGCCCAGGCCTCGCCGCGCAGGTAGACGACGACCTTGAGGGTGGCGGTGGCGGAGCCGCCGTCGTCGTCGGTGACGGTGACCAGGACGTTGTGCGCGCCGAGGGCGGTGAAGGTGCGGGAGGCGGTGCAGGTGCCGCTGCCGGTGCCCTGGGCGACGGTGCCGTTGACGGTGGGGCTGCCGTCGTCGAAGTTCAGGGTGCAGGTGTGCTTGTCGTTGGTGGCGATGTCGGTGAACGGCGCGCTGAAGTTGACGGTGGTGCCGCGGGTGACGAGCGTCTTGTCGGCGTTGAGGGTGACCTGCGGGGCGACGTTGGCCAGGGTGAGCGTGGTGGTCTGGGCGACGGGCGGGTTCACGCCGTCGTTGGCGGTGAGGGTGAGCGTCCAGACCCCGTCATCGGTGCACTTGACGGTGGTGGTCTGGGCGGCGGGGTTGCCGAAGGAGCAGGTGGCGCCCGCGTCGACGCCGGACTGCGGTGCGGCGCTCCAGGTGGTGGTCAGCGCGGGGCCGTCGGGGTCGGTGACCTGGCCGGCGAGGCCGACGCCGGTGCCTTCCTGGCCCGCGTAGGGGCCGCCGGGGGTGACGACGGGCGGGGCGTTGACGATGACCGTGGTGCACTCGGTGACGTCACCGGCTCCGCCGCCGTCGGTGCCGCGCGCGGTGACGCACAGTTCGTGGGTGCCGGCGGTCAGGGCCGGGGTGTCGACGGTGTAGTCGACGGTGGCGGGGCCGTCCTGGGGCAGGCCCGGGGTGATCGAGGTGACCGGGATGTCGGCGCCGTTGTCGACCTTGAGCGTGAGGGCGGTGAGCTTGGAGGCGATGACGCCGGGCACGACGTCGGGCAGCTGGGCGACGTTCGGGACGTCGGTGCAGGTGCCGCCGGTGGTCTCGGCGATCTTGCGCAGGGAGCCCTGGGAGCCGTTGTTGGTGCAGGCGGCGCCGTTGGAGATGGCGAAGGTGAAGATCGTGATGCCGGCGTCGACGGCGTCCTGCAGGGCGGCGTCGACGGTGCCGGCGTCGGAGGAGCCTCCGTCGGAGAAGAACACCATGAGCTTGCGGGCCTGGGGTGCGGCGGTGGCGGAGGAGATGCCGGCGTTGAGGCCGCCGACGAAGTTGGTGCTGCCGCCGGCGCTGCGGGCGGTGAACAGGTTCACGCCGCCGCTGATGTAGGCGCTGCCGAGGACTTCGGAGATGTCGGTGGTGCCGTTGCCGTTGGCGTCCGCGGCGGGCGGGGTGATCTTCTGGTCGCCGGCGGCGGGGCTGACGTCGGCGGACTGGCCGCTGGCGCCGAACACGGCGGCGCCGACGTTGCCGACGACGGTGTTGGGGACGGCGGCTTTGGCGTTGAGGGCGCGGGCGGCGGCGATCTCGCAGTCGAGGATGGTGGCGGGCTGGCCGTCGCCGTTCTGGTCGCCGCCGCAGCCCGCGGCGACGCCGGTCTGGGTGGAGCCGGACACGTCGAGCACGTAGGTCAGGGCGGTGTCGACGACCGCGACGCCGGTGCCGATCGAGGCCTTGCCCGTCACGGTGACGGGGCCGGGCACGACCACGGTGTTGTCGGCGGGGCCGGTGATGGTGACGCCGATGCTGGTGCCGCCGGGCAGGTTGCCGGCGGCGGCGTGCGCTGGGATGGCGAGTGCCACGGTGGCCGTCAGTGCGGCTGTGACCGTGATGGTGCGTCTCATGGTGCTCCGCTCAACTGGCTGAGGTCCCCCGACCCACCGGAAGGAGACCGCACGTGCCGACTCGAATACAGGGGGTCACCACATTGCGCAGCCGAATAGACCATTCGGAGCAGTGCGGGGGTTACGGTCCAGGCGTGAGCGGGGTGTGCGGCGTTCAGCGGTTCGTGGCGGGTGTTCAGCTGTTCAGGGGATTGAGTTGCGGGCCGTTCGGCCCGAACCTGCGGCGGTAGTCCGACGGGCTCAGGCCGGTCTCGCGGCGCATCACCGCGCGCAGGTTCGCGGCGGTGCCCAGGCCGGTGCGGCGGGCCACGACGTCCAGGCGCGGCTCCCCCAGTTCGATCAGCCGGCACGCCAGGGTGACGCGTTCGCCGGTGAGCCACGCGAGCGGGGTGGTGCCGAGCTGGGCCTGGAAGCGGCGGTGCAGCGTCGCGGGGCTGACGTTCGCGCGGGTGGCCAGGCCGGTGACGGTGAGCGCGGTGTCGAGGTGCTCCTGCGCCCACGCGAGCAGCGGTGCGAGGGACTCGCCGGGCAGTTCGGGCACCGGGCGCTGGACGAACTGGCGTTGCCCGCCGTCGCGGTGGGCGGCGAAGACGAGGCGGCGGCTCACGGAGTTGGCGATCTCGGCGCCGTGGTCGCGGCGCACCAGGTGCAGGCCGAGGTCGAGGGCGGCGGCGCTGCCGGCGGAGGTGAGGATGTCGCCGTCGTCGACGAACAGCACGTCCGGTTCCAGCCGCACGGCCGGGAAGCGGGCGCGGAACTCGCCGGCCCACTGCCAGTGGGCGGTGGCGCGGCGGCCGTCGAGGACGCCGGCTTCGGCGAGGGTGAACGCGCCGCTGCAGCAGCCCACCAGGCGGGCGCCGCGGGCGTGGGCGCGGCGGACGGCGTCGAGGACGGCGGGGCTGCGCGGGGTGGCGACGTCGGGCCGGTTCGGCACGATGAGCGTGTCGGCGGTGTCGGCCGCGTCGAGGCCCGCGACGCCGGTGAGGGTGAAGAACCCGTCGCGCATGGCGGTGGCGGGCTGGGCCGCGCACAGCCGGAAGTCGTAGAGGTCGCGGCCGAGCTCGGGGCGGCGCAGGCCGAAGATCTCGATGGTGCAGCCGAGCTCGAACGGGTTGGAGTTCTCGTCGACGAGCACCACGACCCGGTGCGAGGATTCTTGCGGCATGTGCGATTCCTAGCACTCACGCCGGCGAGGCGACAACGGCCACGCTGTTCGGCGTGACCGAACCCATCTCTCTCGACACCGCCCTCGCGTCGTTCGACGCCTTGTGGAGCCCGCGGATCGTGACCCGCGTCAACGACTACGACGTGCGCATCGCCAAGGTCGACGGCGAGCACGTCTGGCACGTCCACGACCACACCGACGAGTTCTTCCTCGTCCTTCACGGCGAGCTGCACCTCGGCCTGCGCGAACCCGGCGGCGAACGGACCGTCGTGCTGGCCCGCGGGCAGGTGTTCACCGTGCCCCGCGGCACCTACCACAAGCCGGCCGCCCCGCACGGCGCGTCGATCCTGATGTTCGAACCCACCGGCACCATGACCACCGGCGACCACCACGACCCCGTGCCCGGCCACGTGGACTCGACCGCCGGGCACGAACTCGTCCCCTGACACCGCGCGGTGCGGAAGAATCACGCGGCGTGAGGTTCGGGGTGCTGGGGCCGGTCGAGGTGTACGACGAGCAGGGGGCGGTGATCACCGTCGCCGCACCCCGGCAACGGGCGCTGCTCGCGCTGCTGGCGCTCGACGCGGGCCGCGTCGTCGGCCACGACCGGCTGGTCGACGGCCTGTACCCCGCGCCGCCCGCCGGTGCCGCCAACGCGTTGCAGTCCCAGGTCTCGCGGTTGCGCCGGTCCGTGCCCGGCCTCGTCGTCGAGCACCACCCCGCCGGCTACCGGCTCGCCGCCGCCCCGTCCGACGTCGACGTCCACCGGTGCACCGAGCTGCTGGAGGCCGGGCGGGGCGCGGAGGCGCTCGCGTTGTGGCGCGGCCCGGCGCTGGCCGACGTCGACGCGCCCTTCGCGGGGCAGGCGCGGCAGCGGCTGGCGGAAGTGCTCATCGACTGCACGCTGTCCGGCGGGACCGAGGACGACCTGCGCCAGGTCCTCGCCGAGCACCCGCTGCGCGAGGACGTGCGGGCGGCGCTGATGCGCGCCCTGCACCGCGACGGCCGCACCCCCGAGGCGTTGCAGGTGTTCGCGCAGGGCCGGGAGCTGCTGGCCGACGAGCTCGGCGTCGATCCCTCCCCCGCGCTGGCCGCCGCCCACCTCGAGCTGCTGCGGCCCGCGCCGCCGCACCGGGGCCTGCCCGCCCAGCTGACCAGCTTCGTCGGCCGCGACGACGACCTGCGCCGCGTCAGCCGGTGGTTGCGCGGCCACCGCCTCGTCACGCTCACCGGCCCCGGCGGCACCGGCAAGACCCGGCTCGCCGTCGAGGTCGCCCGCCGCGACCCCGGCGAGGTGGCGTTCGTCGACCTCAGCGCCACCACCGAGGTCGCCCGCACCCTGCTCGGCGGCATCGGCGTCCGCGAGTCCGGGCTGCTCTCCGCCGCGCCCGTCGGCGCCGAGCAGCGGCTGCGCGCCGCCCTGGCCGGCCGTGCGGTCCTGCTCGTCGTCGACAACTGCGAACACGTCGTCGACGACGCCGCCCGCGTGCTCGGGTCCCTGCTGGCCGCCTGCCCCGGGGTGCGGGTGCTCGCGACCAGCCGCGAACCGCTCGGCATCACCGGCGAGGTCCTCAGCCCGGTCGCCGCCCTGGACGACGAGTCCGCCACGCGGCTGTTCCTCGACCGCGCCCAGGCCGTCCAGCCCGGCTTCACCGCACCCGCCGGCGTCGTGGCCGAGGTGTGCCGGCGGCTGGACGGCATCGCCCTGGCCGTCGAACTGGCCGCCGCCCGCGTGCGCACCCTGCCGCTGGCCGAGATCACCGCGCGCCTGGACGACCGGTTCCGGCTGCTGTCGAAGGGCAGCCGCACCGCCGCGCCCCGCCACCGCACGCTGCACGCCGTCGTCGAGTGGAGCTGGGACCTGCTCGACGACGCCGAACGCGACCTCGCCGCCCGCTTCACCGTCTTCTCCGGCGGCGCCCGCCTCGACGCCGTCACCGCCGTCACCGGCTCCGACGTCGACACCCTGACCTCGCTGGTCGACAAGTCCCTCGTCGAGATCAGCGGCGACCGGTACCGGATGCTCGACACCATCCGCGCGTTCTGCGCCGGGCACGCACCCGACCTGCGCGAGCGGCACGCCCGCTGGTTCCTCGCGCAGGCCCGCGAGGCCGAACCGCACCTGCGCGGCCACGACCAGGTCGAATGGCTCACCCGGCTCACCGCCGAGCACGACAACCTCGCCGCCGCCGTCCGCTGGGCCACCGGGCACGACCACCGGCTGGCCCTGGAGCTCGTGGCCGCCCTCGCGACCTACCACTGGTTCCGCGGCCTGCGCACCGAAGCCGCCCAGCAGGCCGACGCCGTGCTGCACGCGTGCGGCGAGACCCCGCCCGCCGGTCACGAGCAGGAGTACGCGATGTGCCTGCTCACGGCCTGGCCCGTCGCGACCGGCGACCAGAGCGCCCGCATCCGCCAGGCCGACGCGCTCATGACCGCGCTCGACGCCCCGCCGCGCTACCCGATCACGACCCTGCTGTGGGGCATGGCGCTGGGCGCGCCGGAGAACGACTCGCAGGTCTGGCACCGCCGCACCGAACTGCTCGGCACCGACCCGTGGAGCGCCGCGCTGGCCCTGGTCGGCGACGGGCTGGTCGCCCGCATGAGCGGCGACCCGCACACCGGTGAGGACCTGCTGCGCCGCGGTGCGGCGGCGTTCACCCGCGTCGGCGACCGGTGGGGTGCGGCGCTGGCGTTCGGGCAGCTCGGCGAGATCGCGCTGGCCGGGGGCGACGCCACCGCGGCGCTCGAGCACGTCGAACGGGCCCGCGGCCTGCTCGAGGAGCTCGGTGCCACCGAGGACACCGCCGAGTCGGTCACCACCCGCGCCCACACCCGCCTCGCCGCCGGTGACCTCGCCGCTGCGGCAGCGGACTTCGGCCTCGGCCTCGCGCTGGCCCGCCGTGCGGGAGCACCGGTCGTGCAGGCCGGCGCGCACCTCGGGCTGGCCGAGCTCGCCCGCGTCACCGGCGACCACGTGACCGCCTACGCCGAGTGCGACCGGGCGTGGGAGCTGACGCCGGGAGGCTGGTACGGGCCGGACGAGATGCGCTGCCACATCGCGGTGCAACGCGGCCGGATCGCCCGGTCCGCCGGCGACCCCGGCCGGGCGCGCGAGCACTTCGAGGAGGCGCTGCGCCGGGCGCTCGGGCAGCGCAACCGCGTCACCGAGACCGCCGTGCGCGCCGAACTCGCCACCCTGCAGCCCAGACCCGTCCCGTGAGCTCGACCCGACCCGCGCTCTACAGCGCCGGCACCGCGCGCACCAGCGCACGGGTGTAGTCGTGCGACGGTGCGAGCAGCACCTGCTCGGCCGGGCCCTGCTCCACGACCCTGCCCTCGTGCAGCACCACCACCCGGTCGGCGAGCTGCCACGCCAGCCCCAGGTCGTGGGTGATCAGCAGGCAGGCCAGGCCCAGGTCGGCGCGCAGCCGCCGCAGCAGCGCCACGACCTCCCCGCGCACCGACGCGTCCAGCGACGCGAGGGGTTCGTCGGCGATCAGCAGCCGGGGCCGCAGCACCAGCGCCCCGGCGATCACCACCCGCTGCTGCTGGCCGCCGGACAGCTCGTGCGGCACCGCGTCCAGGAACTGGCTCGCCGGGCGCAGCTCCGCCCGCTCCACCGCGGCCGTGACCCGGGCGTGCTCGTCGGCGGTGAGCCCGTGCACCCGCAGCCCCTCCGCCACGGCGTCGTACACGCGGTGACGGGGGTTGAGGGCGCCCGCCGGGTCCTGCGGCACGAGCTGCACCTGCCGGCGGTAGGCCCGCAGCGCCCGGCCCCTCGACGGCACCGGGGCCCCGTCGAAGTCGATCCGGCCGGAGGCAGGCGTGCACAGGCCCATGATCGTGCGGGCCAGGGTCGTCTTGCCGGAGCCGGACCCGCCGACCAGCGCCACGACCTCGCCGCGCCCGACCGCCAGGTCCACGCCGTCGACCGCACGGGTGCGGCCGTGGTCGACCACCAGGTCCCGCACCCGCAACAACGGCTCCGGCGCCGGGGCGGGGCCGGTCCGGCGGTGCGCCGGGTCGCCGATCACCGGGAACGCCGCCGCCAGCGCCGCGGTGTGCGGGTGCCGGGGAGCGGCGACCACCTCGCGGGCGGGGCCGCGTTCGACCAGCGCGCCGCGGTGCAGCACCGCCAGCTCCGCGCAGGTCGCGGCGAGCACGGACAGGTCGTGGCTGATCATCAGCAGCGCGAGGCCGCGTTCGGCGGCCAGGCGGGTCAGCAGGCCCAGCACCCTGGCCTGCACGAGCGCGTCCAGCGCGGTGGTCGGTTCGTCCGCGACCACCAGCCGCGGCCCGCACGCCAGCGCCATCGCGATCACGGCCCGCTGCTTCTGCCCGCCCGACAGCTCGTGCGGGTACGCCCGCGCCGCCGAGGCCGGCAGCTCCACCTGCTCCAGCAGGCCGGCGACGCTGCCGGGGGTGCCGTGCAGCCGCATCGGCTCGGCGATCTGGTCGCCGACGCGGCGCACCGGGTTGAGCGAGTGCTGGGCGCCCTGGAACACGATCGACGCCGCTGCCCACCGCACCGCCCGCAGCCGTCCCCACGACATCGTCCGCACGTCCTCGCCGTCGAGCAGGACCTGCCCGCCGACGCGGGCTGTCGGGGGCAGCAGCCGCAGCACCGACAGCGCGACCGTCGACTTGCCCGACCCGGACTCGCCCGCCAGGCCCAGGGTCTGACCGGCGGCCAGGGACAGGCTGACGTCGTCGACGACGCGGGTGCCGCCGTAGTGGACGGTGAGGTTGCGCAGCTCCAGCACCGTGGTCACCCGCCCGGCGCCGCGGCGGTCTCGAGGGCGCGGCCGACGAGCGTGAACGCCAGCACGACCACCACGATCGCCAGTCCCGGCGGCAGCAGGAACCACCACGCGCCCTGCGGTACCGCACCGTGCAACCGGGCCTGGTGCAGCAGCGCGCCCCACGAGATCCGCGTCGGATCGCCCAATCCAAGGAACGCCAGTGTCGACTCCGCCACGATCGACGACGCCACCGCCAGCGTGGTGGTGACCAGTACCAGCGGCACCACCGACGGCAGCACGTGCCGGGTGATCACGTGTAGGTGGCCGCCGCCCAGCGCCCGCGCGCGGTCCACGAACGGCCGGGCCCGCACCGCCAGCGTCTGCGCCCGCACCACCCGCGCCGTCGACGGCCAGCTCGTCAGCCCGATCGCCACCACGATCGTGCCCAGCCCGCGCGGCAGCACCGTCGACAACGCGATCGCCAGCACCAGCGACGGCAGCACCAGGAAGAAGTCCGTCACCCGCAGCAACACCCCCGCGAACACCCCGCCGAAGTAGCCGCTCAGCACACCCACGAGCGTGCCGATGCCCACCGACAACGCCGCCGCCGTCAGCCCCACGAACAACGACGTCCCCGTGCCCCGCACCACCAGCAACGCCACCGAACGGCCCGCGTGGTCGGTGCCCAGCAGGTGACCCGCGCCCGGTGGCCGCCACGGCGCACCGGTCACCCTGGTGACGTCGAGGGCGTCGGCGGGCACCACCAGCGGCGCCACCAGCGCGACGAGGACGGCCACCGCCAGCACCGCCGCGCCCGCCACCCCGGCCCGGTGCCGCGCGAACACGCTCATCCGGCCTCCACCCGCGGGTCGAGGAGCCCGTGCAGCAGGTCGGCCAGCAGGTTCATCACCACGACCGCGCCCGCCGTCACCACCAGCAGCCCCTGCAGCAGGAAGTAGTCCGGCCCGGTCAGCGCGTCGTGGAACAGCAGCCCCAGGCCCGGCCACGAGAACACCGTCTCCGTGGTGATCGCGCCGCCCACCACGAGACCGAACCGCAGGAACACCAGCGTGACCGCCGGCAGCACCGCGTTCGGCACGGCGTGGCGGCGGCGCACCAGGTCGTCGCGCAGCCCCTTCGCCCGCGCCGTCACCAGGTAGGCGGCGCCGGCCTCCGCCAGCACCGACGACCGCATCACCAGCACGTACTCCGCGCACACCACCGCGACCAGCGTCACCGACGGCAGCACCAGGTGGTGGGCCACGTCGAGGGACTGCGACACGAAGTCCGGTGCCGTGTCGGTGTCGCGCATCCCCCGCGACGGGAACAGCTCACCCGTGGCCATCGTCAGCAGCATGCCGAGCCAGAACGTCGGCACCGCCCACAGCGTCAGCGACACCCCCGTCGTGACCCGGTCGAACACCGAGCCGCGCCGCCAGCCCGCCCGCGCCCCGAGCCACAGCCCCGCCACCACCGCGACCAGCGTCGCCGTGCCGACCAGCAGCACCGTCGGCCCGAGCCGCTCGAGGATCACCTCCGCCACCGGGCGGCGGAACGTGAACGACGTCCCCAGGTCACCGCGCGCCAACGCGGTGACGTAGTCCCAGAACTGCTCGTGCAGCGGCCGGTCCAGGCCGAACTGCGCCCGCAGCCGGGCCTGCGCCGCCGCCGTCGTCGGCCGCCCGCGCGTCATCGACACGACCGGATCGCCCGGCAGCACCCGGAACAGGAAGAACCCCAGCACCGCCACCATCACCAGGCTCAGCGCGGCACCCCCGAGCCGACCGGCCAGCCGCACCGCTACTCGCGCTCCCCGGCCGTGGCCCGCTGCCGGCGCAGGTAGACCACGATCGCCATCAGCATCGACGAGCCCGCCGCACCGAACGCCGCGAGCCCGCCCCACCCGCGCGGAGCCGGGGCGACCCGCTCGGCCGGTTCGGCGCCGTAGTAACCCCACACGCCGTGCTGCCCCATGATCACACCGCCCTGCGCGGGCTGCGTCGGGAACCGGGCGAAGCGGTCGGACCGGTAGGCCTCCAGCGCGTCGTCGTAGGCCAGCACCACCGCGGGCACCTGGTCGTGGAACCGGGCCTGCAGCTGCCGCACCAGGTCCTGGCGGCGGCCCTCGTCGAACTCCGAGAGCTGCTCGGCGTAGAGCCGGTCGTAGGTCTCGTCGCAGAAGTGGGCGTCGGTCGCACCGCCCCTGCCGTCCGCGCCCGGCCGTTGCGCGCAGGTGTGCAGGCCCAGCACGAAGTCCGGGTCCACGTTCGCCGCCCAGCCGGAGAACGCCAGGTCGTAGGTCGCCGCGGTGGTCTCCTCGCTGAGCTGGCCGTCCGACACCAGCCGCACGTCCAGCCGCACGCCGATGTCGGCCATCCACCGCTTCAGGTGCTCGGCGGCCTGCTCGTCGTAGGCGCGTCCCGCCCGGCCGAGCAGCCGCAGCCCGAACCGGGTGCCGTCGGCACCGCGCGGGTGGCCCGCCGCGTCGAGGGCGGCGTTCGCGGCGGCCGGGTCGAACGCGCGCCGCTGCTCGGGCGAGGGCTGCCAGTGCCACTGCGCGAACACCGGCGGCACCAGCCCGGCGCCCCTGTCCGCGTAGCCGAGGCTGACCCGCGCCACCAGTGCGTCGAGGTCGATGGCCTGCGCGATCGCCCGCCGCACGGCGACCTCGCGCAACGCCGGGTTGCCGTCACCGAACGGCTCACCGGTGCGGGTCCGCGCGCCGGGGTTGACGAGCAGTTCGGTGAAGCGGCGGCCCTGCGCCCTGTTGCGCGTCACGCCCGCCTTGCCCGCGAGCGAGTCGAACTGGGCCGGCGTCATCCGGTTGACCAGGTCGACCTCGCCCTTGCCCAGCGCCCGCACCGCGGCGTCGGAGTTCTGGAAGTACACGAAGTGCAGCTCGTCGTAGGCGGGGGCACCGCGCCAGTAGGTCTTGTTGGCCCGCAGCTTGAGGAACTGCCCCGGCACGTGCTCGGTCAGCACGAACGGGCCCGAGCCCACCACCGGCATGCGGTCGTTGGCGTGGTCCTTGACGCTGCCGACCCGCTCCCACACGTGCGCGGGCACGATCGGGATGTCCAGCGCGAGCATCGTCACCTGCGGCGCCTTCGTCTTCACGACCACCGTCGCGGGGTCGGGGGCGGTGACGGTGTCGAAGTTGGCGACGAAGCCGCCGTTCGCGGTGCGGGCGGCCTCGTCGGCGAGCATCAGGTTGTAGGTGAACGCCACGTCGTGCGCGGTGATCGGCTGCCCGTCGGACCACCTCTTGCCCGCGGGCACGGTGAAGGTCCAGGTGAGCTTGTCCGCCGACGGTTCCCACCGGTTCGCCAGGCCCTCGGTGACCGCCTGGTCGCGCGCCGAGTAGGCCGTGAGGGAGTCGTACATCAGCCGGTTGATCTCCGTGCTCGACTGGAACACCGCGAGGAACGGGTTCAGCGAGTCGATCTGCTGGACGATCGCGACCTTCAGCACGACCGGCGCCTGCGCCGCGGCCGGCGGTACCGGCAGCGCCAGCGCCGTTGCTAATGCAACCAACGCGCCCCACTTCACCCGCACGACAACCCCTCTCCCCAGTGACCGGCCGCTAACTTACCGAGATGTGCGAATCCTGATCTCGGCGGACATGGAAGGCGCCACCGGCGTCACCTGGACCGCGGACGTCGTGCCCGGTACCGAGCAGTGGCAGCGGTTCCGGCGCCTGTTCACCGGCGACGTCAACGCCTGCGTCACCGGCCTGATCGCGGGCGGCGCGACGGAGGTGGTCGTCAACGAGGCCCACTCCTCGCAGCGCAACCTGCTGCTCGAGGACCTGCACCCGTCGGCCCGGCTGCTCACCGGCCGCCACAAACCGCTGTCGATGATGCAGGGCGTCCAGGACGACGTCGCCGGGGTCGTGTTCCTCGGCTACCACACCGGCGCCGGCACCCCCGGCGTGCTCGCCCACACCTACCTGGAGAACTCCATCACCGGCGTGTGGCTCGACGGCGTGCCCGCCTCCGAAGGCCACCTCAACGCCGCACTGGCCGCCGAGTACGGCGTACCGGTGCTGCTGGTCACCGGCGACGACCTCACGTGCGTCGACGCCGCCGGGTACGTGCCGTCGGCCGAGCTCGTGGCGGTCAAGAACTGCGTGTCGCGGTACGCGGCCCTGTGCCTGCCACCCGCCGTCACCGCCGAAACCACCACCGCCGCCGCCCGCACGGCGATGGCCTCGGCCGGACCGGTGCGCCCCCGGCTGTCCCCGCACCGCATCGAGGTCGAGTTCGACGCCGGCCACCTCGCCGACGCCGCCGCCATCGTGCCCACCGTCGAGCACCTCGGCGTGCGCCGCGTCGGGTTTGACGCCGAGTCCATGACCGAGGCGATGAAGGCGTTCAAGGTGGTCACGCACATCGCCGCCGGGGCGATCGAGGGCATCTACGGCTGAAACGTAGGGTGGCGGCCATGACGCTGGACGTGGCGCAGCTGTGCGCGCGGCTCATCCGCTTCGACACCACCAACCGCAGCGGCGGCGACTGTGCCGGCGAACGCGAGGCCGCCGAGCACGTCGCGCAGGTCCTGCACGACGCCGGTGTCGCGCCCACGGTGCTCGAACCCGCCCCGCGCCGCACCAACGTCCTCGCCCGCGTCCCCGGTACCGACCCGGCGCTGCCCGCCGTGCTCGTCCAGGCCCACCTCGACGTCGTGCCCGCCGACCCCGCCGAGTGGAGCTTCGACCCGTTCGCCGGCGAGATCCGCGACGGGTTCGTGCACGGCCGCGGCGCCGTCGACATGAAGGACATGGTCGCGATGACGCTCGCCGTCGTCGACCGCTGGCACACCGAGGGCCGCCGCCCGCGCCGCGACGTCGTGCTCGCGTTCGTCGCCGACGAGGAGGACCAGGGCGCTCACGGCGCGCACTGGCTCGTCGAGCACCACGCCGCCCGCTTCGCCGGTGTGCGGGCCGCGATCAGCGAGTCCGGCGGGTTCTCCCACGACGCCGGCGACGTGCGCCTGTACCCGGTCGGCACCGCCGAGCGCGGCACCTCCCACCTCCAGCTCACCGCCACCGGCCGTGCCGGGCACGGCTCCCGCCGCAACGACCGCAACGCCGTCACCGCCCTGGTCACCTCGCTGGCCCGGATCGCCGCGCACGAGCACCCCGTCCGGCTCACCCCGACCGTGGAGGCGTTCCTCGTGGGCGCGGGCAAGGCACTGGGCGTGGAGGTCGACCTCGACGACGTCGACGGCACCCTCGCCCGCCTCGGCCCCGCCGCCAAGCTCGCCGAGAACACCGTGCGCTGCTCGACCACGCCGACCATGCTGCAGGCCGGGTACAAGGTCAACGTCATCCCCGGCACCGCCACCGCCCAGGTCGACGTCCGCACCCTGCCCGGCACCGTCGACGAGCTCGTCGCCACCGTCGACTCGCTGCTCGAACCCGGCGTGACCCGCGAGTTCCTCGAACACCAGCCGCCGGTCGAGGCACCGGTCGACTCGCCGTGGTTCACCGCCATGGCCGACGCGCTGCGCGCCGAGGACCCCGCCGCCGTGGTCGTGCCGTACTGCCTGGGCGGCGGCACCGACGCCAAGGCGTTCAGCACGCTCGGCATCGACTGCTACGGCTTCTCGCCGCTGCTGCTGCCGGCCGGGTACGACTACCGCGCCATGGCCCACGGCGTCGACGAACGCGTCCCCGTCTCAGGCCTGGAGTTCGGCGCCCGCGTGCTGGACCGCTTCCTGTCGAGCTGACCCCTGCCGGGCTGACCCCTGCCGGGCGGCCCGCCGTTCGGCGAGCTCCTGCACGGCGCTGGGCAGCGTCGTCTCGAAGTCGATCAGCTTCGCCCACGTCGGCGTCACCACGATCCGCACCATGCCGTCGTAGAGGTCGTGCACCTCCCGCTCCCACTCGGCCCGCTGCTCGGCGGTCATCTCGTAGGAGCCGTTCATCTGCAGGAACTCCCGCGGGACGCCGTCCACGGCGTCGAGTTCGACCGTGCCGCGGACCAGCAGCATCTTCGGCGGGTGCACCTCGGTGTCGATCGTCAGCGCCACCGCCGGGTTCGCCCGCAGCGCGTGCAGCTTCGGCGCGTTCGTCGCGGTGCACAGTACGAGCTGCGTGCCGTTCCAGGTGAACGCGATCGGGATGGAACGCGGCGTCCCGTCCTTCGCCACGTACGCCAGCCTGCACAGGTCGCGGTCCAGCAGCTCCCTGCTCAGCGGCCGGCCGAGCACCTCGGAGATCTCGCTGTGCGTCATCATGCCCCGGGGACGCAGCCGTCCCGGGGTTCTCGACACGGCCGGGCCTACGACTTCTGCAGGTCCTCCCGGCGGGCCGGCAGGGGCAGCGGCACCGCGGGCAGCCCGTCGATGCTCGCGTTGTTGTAGGGCTTCTTCGCCGTGTACTCGCGGAACTCCTCGTCGCTCTTGCGCCCGAAGTAGTCCGCGTGCAGCTCCCGCTCCGACCGGTAGTCCATGAACGGCACCGCGAACCCGCACGAGTCGCTGACCAGCTCCGCCCGCACCACGATCACCGCCCGCAGCGCCGGCCCGTCCGCCTCCCCGAAGCCCGCCACCAGCTCCCCGAACCGCGGGTCGTCGCGGAACACCGGCTCACCGCGGCCGTGCACGCGCAACACCGTCGGCGGCCCCTCGAACGAGCACCACATCAGCGTGATCCGCCCGTTCTCCCGCAGGTGCGCGATCGTCTCGGCGTGACTGCCGCCGAAGTCCAGGTAGGCCACCGTGCGGTCGTCGAGGATCCGCAGCGTCCCCTCCCGGCCCTTGGGCGAGAGGTTGACGTGCCCGTCGCCCGCCAGCGGAGCGCTGGCCACGAAGAACACCTTCTGGTTCTCGATGAACTCCCGCAGCCGCGGCTCGATGCGCTCGTAGTCCTTGCCCATGCCCCGCAGTATCGATCGGGCCCGCCGCCGCTGTCAGCGCCTTTCCCAGCGGGTGAACGCACTCACGCCCGGCCCGACGCCTCCCGCGCCACCTGCTCCACCCGTGCGCGGTAGGCGGCCCAGTCCTGCTCGGGCAGGTTCGTGCCGCCCTTGCGCAGCCCCGCCTCGCCGTCGATGGCCTCGCGCACGATGTCCGCGTGCCCGGCGTGCCGGTTCGTCTCCGCGATCATGTGCACCAGCAGCACGTGCAACGTCACGTACTTGCGCTCCTCCGGCCACCACGGCACCACACCGGGCGCGTCCAGCGGCAGCTCGGTGATCACCGCGTCCGCGAACTCCGCCACCCTGGCGTAGAGGGACAGCACGTCCTCACGCGACTCCGCGGCCGTGGCGACCATGTCGGCGTTCGGGTCGGTCTCGGAGTCGTCGAGCCACGGCAGCTTCTCGCCGTACGGGCGGCCCATGCAGTCGCCGAAGTAGCCCTGCTCGGTGGACGCGAGGTGCTTGACCAGCCCCAGCAGGTTCGTGCCCGTGGGCGTCATCGGCCGGCGCACGTCGTACTCCGACAGCCCCTCCAGCTTCCAGAGCACGGCCTCGCGGGCGACGCGGAGATAGCGGAGCAGGTCGGCTTTGGGATCGGAGGCCATGACGACCACCCTTGCAGAGTCCGGGCCGGACCGGCCGCCATTTTCGCCACCGGCGTGGCCGCGAGCACCAGCAGGTCCAGGTGGTCGACCACCGGCCCACCGTCCACCCGCGACGCCGCGACCAGCCGGGCCCGGCCCGCCGAAGCGGTGCGGGCGCTGTCCGGGTTTCCCACCATCGCCGGGTGGCCGGTGGGCTGGGGCCGGCGGTGCGGCGGCTCGAGCCGGTGCCGCAGGTGAGCGCGCCGTCGCTGGCGCACAAGGCCTCCGAGGTCCGCCGGGAGGCCGACACGCTGCTGCGGTCGCTGTCGGAGCGGGAGTTCGCGGCGGGCCGGGCCCGGCTGGTCGCGGCGTCGCGGTCGGCACCGGCAGCGGCCAGGTCCGGCACGTGGTGCACGACCGTCGACATCCACACCACGTCCACCGACGCGTCCGGCAGCGGGATCGCCGCCGCATGCCCCTCGAGCATCTCCAGCACCGACTCCGCGCGCATGGCGGCCGACGGTTCCACCGCGACCACGCGCACCCGCGGGAACCACACCGCGAACGCCCGCGTGAACACCCCCGTCCCGGCGCCCAGGTCGAGCACCACACGTCCGGGCTCGAAGTAGGGCACGAGGGCGGTGCGCCACGCCGACAACCCTTCCAGCGAGACCTCCCGGGCCTGCCGGTACGCGGCGGCCTCGGCTTCGTCGTACCGCGTCATCCCATCAGGTAACCCCATACGGATGGCGGGATGACAGTGGGGCTTCACACCCACTTCACTTGGCGGAGCCATGTCCTGCCGTGGTCCGAAAGGGTTGCCCTGCATGCGAAAGAGCCATCTCAGACCCCTGATCGGGGTAACCGTCGCCGCCAGCGTCGTGTTCGCCATGGGAGGCGTGCCGACCGGCGCGGCCCCCGGCGCCCAGGAGACGTCGACCAACTACCAGGTCGGCAACGTCCGCACCGCCGAGCAGCGCACCAAGCTCGCGAAGTCCGGTGCCGCGATCGACTCGGTCGAGGAGCACGGCATCGTCGTGGTCACCGCGACCGAACGCGAGGTCAAGAGCCTGCGGGCCCAGGGCTTCGAGGTCACCGAGCTGCCCAGGCGGATGGAGGCGAACTCGGCGATCGGCCCGTTCGACTTCCCCGCCGCGGACTCGAACTACCACAACTACGCCGAGATGACCGCCGAGATCAACGCGGCCGTCGCGGCGTACCCGAACCTGATCTCCAAGCAGGTCATCGGCAAGTCCTACGAGAACCGCGACATCGTCGCCCTCAAGATCAGCGACAACGTCGGCGTCGACGAGAACGAGCCGGAGGTGCTGTTCACCCACCACCAGCACGCCCGTGAGCACCTCACCGTCGAGATGGCGCTGTACCTGGTCAACCAGTTCACCACCCAGTACGCCACCGACGCGCGGATCAAGGGCCTCGTGGACACCCGCGAGATCTGGATCATCCCGGACGTCAACCCCGACGGCGGCGAGTACGACATCGCGACCGGCAGCTACCGGTCGTGGCGCAAGAACCGGCAGCCCAACGCCGGCTCCAGCAACGTCGGCACCGACCTCAACCGCAACTGGGACTACAAGTGGGGCTGCTGCGGCGGTTCCAGCGGCAGCACCGGCTCCGAGACCTACCGCGGCCCCAGCGCGGCGTCCGCACCCGAGGTCAGGGTCGTGTCCGACTTCGTGCGCGGCCGCAACGTCGGCGGCAAGCAGCAGATCAGCGCGTCCATCGACTTCCACACCTACAGCGAGCTCATCCTGTGGCCGTGGGGCTGGACCTACGACGACGTCGCGCCCGGCCTGACCCAGGACCAGCGCGACACCTTCGCCACCATCGGCCAGTCCATGGCCGCCAGCAACGGCTACACCCCCGAGCAGTCCAGCGACCTCTACATCACCGACGGCTCGATCCCGGACTGGCTGTGGGGCACGCAGGGCGTGTTCGCCTACACCTTCGAGATGTACCCCGGCAGCGCCGGCGGTGGCGGCTTCTACCCGCCCGACGAGGTGATCCCCGCGCAGACCTCCCGCAACAAGGAGGCCGTGCTGCAGCTGCTCGAACGCGCCGACTGCCCCTACGAGGCCATCGGCAAGGAAGCCCAGTACTGCGGCGTCGACCCGCCGCTGCCGGGCAAGTACTTCGAGAACGCCACCGACTTCACGATCGCGGACAACTCCACGATCAACTCGCCCATCACCGTGTCCGAGGTGACCGGCAACGCCCCGTCGACGCTCAAGGTCGCCGTCGACATCAAGCACACCTACCAGGGCGACCTGCGCGTCGAGCTGATCGCCCCCGACGGCACCGCCTACGTGCTGCACAACCGCTCCGGCGGTAGCACGGACAACATCAACACCACCTACACCGTCAACGCCTCCAGCGAGGTCGCCAACGGCACCTGGCAGCTGCGGGTCAACGACAACGCCAGCCAGGACACCGGGTTCCTCGACAAGTGGAGCCTGCAGTTCTGACCGGCCGAGACCGTGGGGGGCGCCGGTACGCCGACGCCCCCCACGGCGTGCAGGACCGCACCGAGGCGTCGTTCGACGAACCTCGTGCCGCAACGCTCACGGCTGCATGCGCCGCACCCGGGATCGACTGATCGGCCTCTCCCGCCTGACGCGTTCGTAGGCGAACATCACGCGATAACCCCAGCCAGATGAGAACCGGCTCCCGAAACCGATCTATCCTCACCTGACCGCGGGATAGGGTCCATCCGCAGAAACACCGCCGCCGGGAGAGTCATGCGCGCCGTCGAGATCAGACCTGGGGTCCGCATCCGCTGGGTCGAGGTGCCGGGAGCCACACCCGCCAGGGTCTACCTGCACGGACTCGGCGCCTCATCGGCGCCCTACTACGCCGAGGCCGTCGCCCACCCGCTGCTCGCCGGCCGCCGCAGCCTGATGATGGACATGCTGGGCTTCGGCATCAGCGACCGCCCCACCGGCTTCGCCTACTCGCTGGAGGGCCACGCCGACGCCCTCGCCGTCGCGCTCGCCAAGATCGGCCTGCGCCGCAACGAGATCATCGGCCACAGCATGGGCGGCGCCGTCGCCATCGTGCTCGCCGCCCGCCACCCCGAGATGGTGCGCTCGCTCGTGCTCGTCGACCCGCACGTCGACCCCGCCCGGCCCTCGCTCGGCGCCCCCGGCAGCCGCGGCATCGCCGCCTACAACGAAACCGAGTTCCTCAGCCACGGCTTCGACCGCGTGCTGCAGGACGTCGGCCCGCACTGGGCGGCCACCATGCGCATGGCCGGCCCCGAAGCGCTCTACCGCAGTGCCGTCGACCTCGTCCGCGGCACCTCGCCCACCATGCGCAAACTGCTCATGGAACTGGAGATCCCGCGCGTCTTCCTGCACCCCGAGGACGCCCCGCCCAGCGGCGGCCGCGAGCTCGCCGCCTCCGGCGTGCAGATCGTCTCCGTGCCGAACGCCGGCCACAACATCATGATCGACAACGTCGAGGGCTTCGCCCGCGCCGTCGCCCAGCAACGCCTGTCGGTCTGACCGGGCTCAGCGCCGCCGGGCGGGCTGCGCCGCCCAGTGCGACGGCCTCGTCAGCGCCGCCGGAAGCTTCGTGCGCACGGAGCCCCGGGCGGCGTTGACCTGCGGCTGCGTCAGGAACAGGCACGTGCTCAGATCCGCACCGGACAGGTCGGCGCCCCGCAGGTCGGCGCCGATCATGTCCGCCCGCGACAGGTCGGACCCCGTCAGGTCCGCGCCGATGAGGTAGGCACCCCGGAAGTCGGCGCTGCTCAGGTTCTTGTTCCGCAGCCGCGCGCCGATCAGGTCCGCGCCCCGGTAGGACTTCGCGCCGGACCGCAGCCGTTCGCTGGTCCGCAGCAGCAACACGTTCACCTCGGCCCGGACCCGCGCGACGTCGAGCGCCAGGATCTCGTCCGGCCCGGCCACGGTGTGCCGCTCGACCTCGGCGTAGGCGGCGGCGAGGTCGTCGTGCGGGTCGAGGCGCCCGGCCTCGGCCAGGTACCAGAGCAGTTCGTGCAGCTGCCGGACCACGGGGAACACCGCGAACATCTCCTGCCGCCCGCCGACCCGCCAGTCCACGCCCCGGAACACCGTCTGCGACACCCGCTGGCCCGCGCCGAAGCAGTCGTAGACCGTGCAGCCCGCATACCCGGTCTGCCGCAACCGGTCGTGGATCCCGCACCGGTGGTCGGCCAGCAGGTTGCGGCACGGCGTGCCCGCGTCCTTGGTGGCCGCGAAGTCCGCCGACTTGGCGAACGGCAGCGCGACGCAGCACAACCCGAAGCAGTCGGCGCAGTCGCCTTTCAGCTCGTCCATCGCCGATCAGGATACGGTGACCGCTACCGGCGCAACGCCCGCAGCTCCGCCGCCGCCTCGTCGAGCTGCCGCTCCGCCCGTTCCGCCCGCGTCACCGTCTGCGCCCGCGCGTCCTCCACCACGGCCAGCGTCTGCCGCACGGCCGCCACCTGCTCGGCCCCCTCCTGCCGCACCTGCACGAGCCGCGCGTCGAACTCACCCCGCGCCCGCTCCAGCTCCCGGTGCGCATCGGCGGCCGTCTGCTCGGCCCGTTCCGCCCGCACCACGGCCTGGTCGCGCGCCTTCGCGGCCCGGCTCACGGTCTCCGCCGCCTCGGCCCGCGCCTGCTCGACCCGCTCGGCGGCGGCGGCCTTGGCCTGCTGCGCAGCCTCCCCGGCCGCCGCGGCCTCGGCCCGCGCCTGGTCGACGAGCGCCTGAGCCCGCGCCCGTGCCTGCTCGACCTCCCGTGCGGCCTGGGCCCGGACCTGCTCGATCTCCTTCGCGGCCTGCCGGCGCGCCTGCTCGGCATGTTTCACCGCATCGGCCTTCGCCTGCTCCGCCTCCGCCCGGATCTCCTCGACGAGCGCCGACGCCCGCACCCGCGCCTCGGCGACCTCCGCCTCGGCCCGTTCCCCGGCAGCCCGCGCCGCCTCCCGGGCCTCGTCCCGTTCGGTCAGCGCCGCGTCCGCGGCCTCGTCGGCTTCCTCCGCCGCGCGCACCGCCTGTTCGGTCATCTCCTCGGCGGCCTTGCGCGCCTTCTCCGCGTCGTGCCGGCGCTGCTCCGCCGCCGCGAGCTCGGCCCGTGCCTCGGCGACCCGGCGAGCGGCCTCGGCCTCGGCCGCCTGGATCTGGCTCTCGGCGACGCTCGGGTCCGCCATCGCGTTCAGCTCGCCCATCGCCCTGCCCAGCGTCTGCGTCATCTGCTCCGACAGCACCCGGAAGCGGTCGAGGAGCTCTTCAGCCCTGATCTTGGCGGTACCGGACACCCTGGGGAGATTCGTCACGGTGACGACCTCCAGGTTTTCCTGGGGGGTTTCCGCGAGCCGCTGCCGCTCCCTCCACGCCCGCCACCGCGTGTGCTCCGGGAGGTCGCAGTACTCCGAGGGGCGCCCAGGCCCACCACCTCGAAAAACGGGGCGTTCACAGCCGGGGAAGTTGCAGCTCGTCTCCACGGCGATAGCGTAGCAGAATTGCGTGTGCACTAACGTTATTCAACGCAACGCTACTCAATCGGGCGTGAAAATCCTGACCCCCGATAAGTGAACGTTATCGGCGGTCAGCCGGGACGGGCTTTCCGAGGGTGCCCGTGTTTGGTGCAGGTGCGGATCGACGCGAAGCGCGACGATGGGCCGGTGATCAAAACTGGGAGGCACGATCTCGGCGGGTTCCTGCGCAGCCGGCGTGAACGCCTGACGCCGGAGGACGCCGGCATCCGCCCCGGCCCCGCTCGCCGGCGGGTCGCGGGGCTGCGCCGGGAGGAACTGGCCGAACTCGCCGGGGTCAGCGTCGGCTACTACACCCGCCTCGAGCAGGGACTCAGCCCGAGCGCCTCCGGTGCCGTCATCGACGCGCTGGCCTCGGCGTTGCGACTCGACCCCGCCGAGCACGACCACCTGCGGGTTCTCGCCGCGCCGAGACGCCCGACCCGCCCCCGCGCCCGCAGGAGCAGGCTGAGGCCCTCGGTCCGGGAACTGCTCGCCGCGATCCCCGCGACCGCGGCGATCGTGATCGACCACCGCGCCGACGTGCTCGCGTGGAACGGTCTCGGGCACGCTCTGCTCGCCGGCCACATCGCCGTCGACGCACCGGACGCGCGGGTACGGCCGAACATCGCCCGCATGCTGTTCCTCGACCCGCACCACCGCGCGCTGTACCGCGACTGGCACGGCAAAGCGCAGGTCACCGTCGCGGCCCTGCACCAGGCGGTCGCACGGCACCCGGCCGACCCGGAACTGGAACAGCTCGTCGGTCAGCTCGCCGTCGACAGCCCGGAGTTCGCGGGGATGTGGGCCCGGCGCCCGGTCCGGACCTGTTCGTACTACCTGCGCGAACTCGACCACCCCGTCGTCGGGCGGCTGACCCTGGCCAACGAGACCGTCACCCTGCCAGACGACGACCAGCAGCTCGGCCTGTTCTACGCGCGGCCCGGCACCCCCGACGCCGACGCGCTCACCCTGCTCGCACAAAGCCTCGACCGCACACCGTCGCAGAAGGAGCACGTCCGATGAGAATCGTCGTCGTCGGCGGAGCGGGCACCATCGGCCGACGGCTGGTCCCCGCCCTGCGCTCGCGCGGCCACGACGTCGTCGTGGCCGGACGCACCTCGGGCGACGTCCACGTCGACCTCGCCTCACACGCCTCGATCGAGGCCATGTACCGCGAGGTCGGGCCGGTCGACGGTGTCGTGAGCATCGCCGCGCACGGCGCGCTCGACGAGTTCGGGACGTTGACCGTGCAAGAGCTGCGCGAGAACATGCGCGCCAAGTTCTTCGGGCAGGCCGACCTGGTCCTCACCGGTCAGCACCACGGCGCCGACGGGGCCTCGTTCACGCTGACCTCCGGCATCTTCGCCGACCAGGCCTGGCCTCACGTCACCGGCGGCGGCGTCATCAGCGGTGCCCTGCACAGCTTCGCCCTGTCCGCCGCGATCGAGCTGCCGCGCGGCATGCGGATCAACGTCGTCAGCCCCACGATGATCGGCGACTCCGTCGACGCCTTCGCCGACCACTTCCCCGGCATGCGCCCGGTGCCCATGGACGAACTCGTCGAGCACTACCTGGACTGCGTCGAGGGCGACAGCACCGGCCGCGTCATCCGCGCCTACGGCTGATCGCCCCGAGACCTCAGGCCGTGGGCCACGCCCGCAGCACCACGTCGAGCGCGTCCAGCGCCCGCAGCCACGACGCCTCCACCCCGCGCGGATGGCTGTGGAAAGCCCCCGACCGCTCCAGCGACACGTACCCGTGGAACGTGCTGTGCAGCAGCCGCACGGCGTCGGTCTGGTCCGGTTCCCACAGGTCGTAGCCCCGTAGCAGCGCGCGGACCAGCTCGGAGTACCGGCCGGCGCCGTCCGCCGCCACGTCCGGGTCCAGCGCCAGCTGCGTCGCCGCGTACCGGCCGGGGTGAGTGCGGGCGTAGGTGCGGTAGGCGTGGCCGAACGCCAGCAGCGCGTCCCGGCCGCAACGGCCGCCGACCTCCGCCGCCACGCAGTCGGTCAGCTCGGCCATCGACCGGACGGCCAGGCGCAGGCGCAGGTCCTGGGCGTTGCGGATGTGCGAGTAGAGGGAGGCGTCCTTCACGCCGAAGTGGCGGGCCAGGGCGGACACCGTCACGTTCTCCAGGCCCACCTCGTCCGCCAGCTCCGCCGCCGCCTGCGTCAGGCGGTCGGCGGTGATGCCTGCGCGTGCCATGCGTCTCCTAGGGGTCTTAATCGCTTGCCTAGGACCTCTAGGAAAGCCTAGCGTCGTCGGCATGAAGCCGTTGACCGAACACGACATCCGCGCGTCCTTCGTCAATTCCACCAAGGGCGAGGCCAAGCGCATGCACGTGCCCAGGGATCTGGGCGAGCGGCGGTGGGACGACCTGGACTTCCTGGGCTGGCGAGATCCGGCCGCACCGGACCGCTCCTACCTCGTGATCGAGCTCGACGGGGAGCTCGTGGGGATCGCGCTGCGGCGGGCGACGAAGGCCGGGCTCGCGCGCAAGACCATGTGCTCGTGGTGCCTGACCACGCACCAGGGCGACGGGGTGTCGCTGATGACCGCGCGCAAGGCGGGGAAGTCCGGGCAACTGGGCAACTCGGTCGGCGCCTACGTGTGCGCCGACCTGGACTGTTCGCTGTACCTGCGCGGGAAGAAGAGCGCGGGACCGGGGTCCCGGTTCAAGGAGTCGATCACGCTCGACGAGCAGTCCGAGCGGTTGCTCACCGGCGTGAGGGCGTTCCTCGGCCGCGTGCGTTCCTAGAGCTCCAGCACGAGCTCCGCGCAGCACGCGCGGGCGCAGGGCCACGGGTCGCCGCACGCCGTGCAGCCGGTCGTCGCGGGCAGGTGCGTGTCCAGCACGTGCACCGCTCTCGTGCGGTAGCGCTCCAGGTCGGACTCCCAGTCGTGGCGGGAGGACGCGGTCGCACTCGTCATGGTCATCAGTCCTCGGGTAGAGGGTGGTCGAGACCAAGGATGCACCCGTGCGGCGTCGTTCGGGCGGAAATTTCCCGAATCACGCCGATCGGCGGGTCGCCAAACCGACACGCCGATCGGCGGTGATCATCACCGGTCGGTGTCGGCCGTCCGGTCGCGCTGCACGCGCTCGGCGATGCGCTTGATCCGCCGCAGCCGGGCGTCCCAGCTCTCCCCCACCGACGTCAGCTGCGCGACCGCGCGGGCCAGCTGCGCCTCGTCCACCTCGTAGCGGCGCTCCCGGCCGGCGGGCAGGGCGTGCACCAGGCCGACGCGGTCCAGCACCCCCAGGTGCTTCGCGACCGCCTGCCGGGTGACGGGGAGCTGCTCGCTGAGCGTGGTCGCCGTGCCGCCGTTGCCGGTGAGCAGCAGGTCGAGCAGGCGCCTGCGGGTCGGGTCGCCGACCGCGGACCAGAGGTCGTCGTCGATCACGGCCGCGCGACCAGGCTCTCGGCCCGCCCGACGAGCCGCGGCAGGAAGTGGTCCCAGCCGCTGGTGTGGTCGCGGAAGGCCTGCTCCAGCACCGCCGCTTCCCAGCCGCGCTCGCGGAACCCGGTCTCGGTGAACCGCAGCAGCGTGCCGCCGTCGGACTCGACCAGGTCCATCGTGACGAGCAGCGAGTTGCCCGGCGCCGCCACCACGCCCTTGTCGTGGACCCAGCGGAACGAGAACCGGCGCGGCGGATCGGCCTCCACGACCGTCAGCTGCTCGACCTTCGCCTCCGCCGAGGCCGGGTCGCCGAAGGTGATCGAACCGGTACCGCCGGCCACCGGCTCGAACTCGGCCTCGTCCGGCCACCACTCGCGCAGGTGCTCCGGCGAGCTGACGACCTCGTAGACCACCTCGGGGGTGGCGTCGATGCGGATCTCGCGTTCGATGCTTCCGAACTCCACGTGCCCTCCAGGCTTCGTGCAACCATCGGTTGCACGAGAACCTAGCCCGAGACCCCGTGTCATGCAACCTTTGGTTGCACTAGTGGGATTTGACCTGACGCAGCAGCAGCGACCACTGACGGGCCGTGAGGGGGAGTTCGACCGACGGGGACTTGCTGTCCCGGACGCCGGCACCTCGGCCGACCTCGACGCAGTTGCCGTCGTTAGCGCTGTAGCTGCTCTTCCGCCACCTGGTCACCACAAGTCTCCTCACCGATGATGTCGGTGATCAGCTTCCTCGTTCGCGTCTCGTCCAACGCCGTCCGACTGAGTGACTTCACCACGGTGTCGTAGCGGGCGACAGCAAGCTGATCTTCGAGGAAGACGTTAGCGCCGTGGCTCTCCAGGTAGACGATCGGCGGGATCTTCCTGAACTTCAGCAGGTCGAAATCACCGGCCAGGCCGGCATGCGGCCCGGAAGCCGTGGGAACAACGCGAATCGTGAGGTACGGCCGCACGGACAAGCGGAGCAGGTGGTGGAGCTGCTCCGCCATCACCTCGGCGTCGCCCACCGGGAGCCGCAGCGCTTGTTCGTGCATGAAGATCGTGACGATCCGGTAGCCGTCGAGCACCGACCGCTGCCTCACTCCTCGGGTGCGCACGACGGCGGGCACGTCTTCCTGCAGGTTCACCGCGGCGTTGGCGAGGTGGAAGGTGTAGTCGGGCAGCTGCAGCAGGCCGTGCACCACGTTCATGGACCAGCCGGTGATCTCCGAGGCGATCCGCTCGTGCTCCCTGAGGGTGCGCGCTCGGTCCAGCGTCGCGGAACTCTTGGGCTGCAACCAGTCCCGGATGTGAGTGTCGTGGTGCAGGGCCATCAGGTGGTCGTACTCGTCGGGCGGGGTGCGCAGCAGGCCGAGGAGCTTGGCCAGGTCGACGTCGGAGGTGCCCTCCTTGCCGTTGACCAGTTCCGAGACCTTGGCCTCCTGCCAGCCGAGCAGTTCGGCGACGGCGCGGTTGGTCAGGTCGGCTGCCCTCAGCAGCGCGCGTATGGCGTCGCCGAACTCGCGGCCGCGCACAGTGGATCTACGCAGAGGCATGCGGGGACGGTAGAGGTGGCGTTCCGTTTGGTTCCACCCATTGGTCGCAGGACGACCGGAAAGCATGCCGTTTGGCGCGCCTCCAAGGCCTGGAGCTAGGGCGCGACGGCCCGGCGGACGGTGTCGCGCAGCAGGCCGCGGCGGCGTTCGTGGTCCTCGGCGGGTTCGTCGAGGGTGGCGGAGTAGACGTTGCTGACCGGCGACCACGCCATCGACATGGCGATCACCATGGCCATGATGTCGAACGGGTCGCCGTCGCGGACCAGTCCCGCGGCCTGCGCGTCGGCGATGGCGCCGAGCTTCACGTCGTCGCGGCGGTCGGTCTCGGCGACGAGCAGGCCGGTGGGGCGGCGTTCGAGGCGGGCCCAGGTGGCGAGGCGGATCAGGTCGGGGCGTTGCAGGTACTCGTCGTAGAGGCGCACGGCCCAGTCGGCGAGGTCGGTGGCGTCGATCGGAACGACGTTGACGATGCGGTCCAGCGAGCCGAAGAAGATGGCGTCGAACAGGCCGTCCTTGTTGCCGAAGTAAGCGTAGAGCTGGGCCTTGTTGGTGCGGGCGGCGACGACGACGCGTTCGATGCGGGCTCCCGCGATGCCGTGCTCGGCGAACTCCGCGGTGGCGACGTCGATGATGCGCTGCCGGGTGGCCTCGCCCCGGGCGGTCAGCTGCTGGTCGGGCATGGTCCGCACTCTACTGACAGAACAGTCGGTTTACTTTGCCTCCGTTCGCGCGTACGGTGAAATAGACCGAACAGTCTGTTTGAAGGAGTGTCATGCGCAGCACCACCGGCTGGCAGGCTCAGGGCCCCGGCTCGATGCAGCGGGCAGAGATCTCGCGACGCGACCTGCGCGGCGACGACGTCGCGGTGCGCGTGGACTTCTGCGGGGTCTGCCACACGGACCTGCACGCGGTCCGCTCGCACTCCGGCGGGGTGCTCGTGCCCGGCCACGAGTTCACCGGCGTCGTGACGGAGGCCGGCCCGGACGTGACGGCGTTCCGCGCCGGCGACCCGGTGGCCGTGGGCAACATCGTCGACTCGTGCGGCGAGTGCGACATGTGTGCGGCCGGGCAGGAGAACTTCTGCCGCGAGTTCCCGACGCTCACCTACAACGGCACCGACCGGCACGACGGGTCGACGACGCTGGGCGGGTTCTCGCGGGAGTACGTGGTGCGGGAGAAGTTCACCCATCCCCTGCCGTCCGGGCTGGACCCGGCGGCCGCGGCGCCGCTGATGTGCGCCGGGATCACGGTGTGGGAGCCGTTGCGGGCGTTGGAGGTCGGCCCGGGCATGAAGGTCGCCGTCGCGGGCCTGGGCGGGCTCGGGCACCTCGCGGTGAAGCTCGCCGTGGCCCTCGGGGCCGAGGTGTCGGTGGTGAGCCGGTCCGCCGGCCGGGAGGCCGAGGCCATCGCGCTCGGTGCCCGCGACCTGGTCGTGTCCGGTGACGAGGCCGGTGCGGCCGCGAACCGCGACCGGTTCGACGTCCTGATCGACACCGTTCCCGTCGCCCACGACGTCGGCCCCTACCTCAGGCTGGTCGCGATGGACGGCACGCTCAGCCAGGTCGGCTACCTCGGGTCCATGACCGTGGAGACGATGGACCTGCTCGGCGGCCGCAAGAAGCTCAGCTCCGGCGGCAGCGGCGGCGTCCCGGCCACCGCCGCGATGCTGGAGTTCTGCGCCGAGCACGGCATCACCGCCGACGTCGAGGTGCTGGCGTCGAGCCGCGTGGTCGAGGCTCTCGACCGGCTCGAACGCGGCGACGTACGTCACCGGTTCGTGCTCGACCTGTCCGACCTGGACTGACTCAGGCGCTGGTGGCGACGAGGACGTCGTCGGCGTCGGTGGAGTGGGCGATCTCGCGCGAGGCCTCGAGCGCGTCGAGCCGCCCCCGCAGCGCCGCGGTGCCGAACGCGTAGGCGTCGGAGCCCAGGGTCAGGCGCAGCGGGGCGTCGGCCCGGTCGGCGGAGGCGATGATCGCGGTGGCGATCTTCGCGGGGTCGCCGGGCATCGGCAGCGGCGGCAGCGCGCCGGAGTGCACGCCGCGCAGGTGGCCGGACGGCCCGTCGGCGTACTCGGGCAGCGCGTCGCCGAACACCGCGGCACCCGTGCCGAAGTTCGTGCGGGCCAGGCCGGGCTCGACCAGCGTCACGCCGATGCCGAACGGCGCGAGCTCGGCGGCCGCCGACTCCCAGAAGCCCTCGATGCCCCACTTGGTGGCGTGGTAGAGGCTCATGGCGGGGAACGTGACCTGCCCGCCGATGCTCGCGATCTGCACGATCCGTCCTCCGCCCTGGCGGCGCAGGTGCGGGGTGACGGCACGGGCCAACTGGATCGAGGCGGTCAGGTTGGTCGCGATCTGCGCGTCGATCTGGGCGTCGCTGAGCTCCTCGACGGCGCCGAACAGGCCGTAGCCGGCGTTGGAGACGACGACGTCGATCCGTCCGAGCTCGTCGAACGCGCGATCGACGACGGTGCGCAGTGCGGCCGTGTCGGTGACATCGAGCCGTGCGCGCCACAGCCGGTCGCCGTAGCGGGCCGCGAGGTCGTCGAGGGTCTCCAGCCGGCGGGCGGTGGCGGCGACGCGGTCGCCGCGCTCGAGCAGCTGCTCGGTGAGCTCACGGCCGAAGCCGGAGGACGTTCCGGTGATGAACCAGGTGCGGGTCATGTCTGCTGCTCCTCGGTAGGTAACTAACTAGATACATTCGTACACCTCTGATCCGCAGATGTAAATATCTAGATGGTTATGTACGATCGGCGCATGCCACCCGACGCCACCGAGACCAAGCGCCGCCTGCTCAAGGCCGCCATCGACGAGTTCGCGACCTACGGCCTCGCAGGAGCGCGCGTCGACCGCATCGCCGAGCAGGCCTCGGCCAACAAGCGGTCGATCTACATGCACTTCGGCGCCAAGGAGGAGCTGTTCGACCGCGTCGTCGGCGACTGCATGGCCGAACTGGCAGCCGCGGTCGTGGTCGACGCGGGCGACCTCCCCCGCTACGCCGGCGCGCTGTTCGAGCAGCTGGAGGGACGCCCGCACGTGCGGCGGCTGCACCTGTGGGCGGGCCTCGAACGCCAGCAGCCGGTCGAGGCCGAGGTGGTGGAGTACCGGCGCAACGTGGCCGCGATCGCCGCCGCGCAGGAGGCCGGCACGGTCCGGTCGGACATCCCGGCGGTCGAGCTGCTGGCGATGGTCGTGGCGCTGGTGATCAGCTGGGACACCGCGTCGTGGTCGCTCAAGGCGCTGGGCGACGACTCGTTCGCCGGGCGCAAGGCCGCGGTCCAGGCCGCCGTGGAGGGGATGGTCCGGCCGTAGTCCTGCTCGGCTGGTGTCAGGGCAGGTCCACGGTGCCGTCCTGGTGGACCCACCAGACCTCGATCTGCGCGGCGGTGAGCGAGTCCGCGGTTTCCGCGTGGAGGTTGCGATAGCGCGAGAAGTCCGGCAGCGCGATGACGCTGCGCCAGGACGGCTCCCTGCCCCGCAGGCGCATGGCCGCGAGGACCGCTTGGGCAAACCAGTGACCGGCCTGGGTGCTCGGTGCTGTCGGCTTGGTCTCGCCCGCACGGGCGGGATCGGCGTAAGAGCGGCTCGGAAAGCCCTTGACCTCGATGCCAGTCGTGACGTTCCCGCGTTGAGCGACGATGTCGTCACCACGTGCCTTCGTGGCTGTGTCCGCGACCGAGCGGATGCTCCACCCGGCGCGCGTCAGCGCGGTCACCACGGCTGCCTGGACGTTGGCCTCGACGTGCCACTCCTCGTCGGCTGTGACAGCCGCGGGCTGCATCGGCGCCGACCGCGTCACGGACCTGGCCACAGGCCTGGTGGCCGGTGGGCGAGCGGCGATCTCTCCTCGCACTTCGAAGCCTAGTGCCGCGAGGTGGCGGCGGGCGGTGTGCGAGTTGAATTCGGACCGCGGGACACCCACCGCCAGCTCGAAGGCCTGCTTGACCGGGAACAGGACGCCGTTGACCACGACGGCGTGTTCCCGGACGGCTTCGGGCTCGACGCCCGCCAAGACGGCTTCCACCTGCCCGCGGGTCAACGTGTGACGATGCCCGTTGAGCGTGAACCCCACCTGTTCCACGAGCAGAACCTAGGACACGGTGGCACCGTCCGGCCAGACGCCACGAGCCTGACCAGCTGCTCCCCCTTCTGATCACAATCGCTACGCTGGATGACGTGCCCGGCCCCACCAGCTCCCGGACCCGCGCGTACTTCGCGCGGGTTCTCGCCGTGCTGGCACTGGTGGCCGGTGTGGCGATGATGCAGAGCACGCCGTGCGAGACCGAGTTCGCCTGGACCGCGCAGTGCCCCACGTCATCGGCCGCGGCCACGTTCGTGGCCGACCCGGTGGACGGCGGCTCGTCGTTGCTCGACGGCATCCTCGTCGCGGGCTGCTGCCTCGTGGTGGCGCTGGCGGTGCTGATCGGGTTCGCGGTGCTGCGGCGCTCGTCGTTCGCGGTGCGCCTGATGCGGCTGCCCTCGGTGCTGTCTCCCCCTTCGCGCCGGCTGGAAGTGCGGCTGGCCCAGCTCTGCGTGTTGCGCGCCTAGACCGAACCCGTTCCGCGGTCCTTTCGGTTCGTTCCCGCACACGTGGAGTTCTCCCATGTCCAAAAACGCTCGTCTGTCGCTGGTCATCGTCGCCGTCGTGGCGGTGGTGGTCTCCGCCTTCCTGCTGTTCAGCCGCAACGACACCGCCGCGCTCGGGTCCTCGGGCGACGGGAAGGTGACCGTCGTCGAGTACCTCGACCTGGAGTGCCCGTCCTGCCGCGCCGCCCACCCCGGCGTCGAGCGGCTCAAGACCGAGTACGGGGAGCGGGTCGTGTTCGACGTGCGGCACTTCCCGATCCCGAGCCACCGCAACGCCGAACTGGCCGCCGTCGCCGTCGAGGCGGCCGGGGCCCAGGGCAAGCGGGACGACATGGTCCGCGTGCTGTTCGACTCGCAGCCGCAGTGGGGCGGGCAGCAGACGTCGCAGCGCGCGGTGTTCGCCGGGTTCGCCGCCGAGCTCGGGCTCGACGGTGCCGCGTTCGACAAGGCGCTGGACGACCCGGCGCGGGGCGCGCCGGGGGGGGCCCCCCCCCCCCCCGGCCCCCACGCCGCAGCCCAGCACGACGACCAGCACCGCCCGCTGCCGGTCCTGGACCCCCTCGACGACCACCCTGCCC
>NZ_JBHXCW010000061.1:0-36967 GCF_042725365.1 Lentzea sp. NPDC060358
GATGTGGACAGTCGGTTGGGCTGATCGAGTGACGCGGGTAACGCATTCCCGCCGGTCCCGCGATGTGGTGCTCATGACCGCATCCGTGCTCCGGCAACGACTGCCGCAGAACGCCCGCCGCGCCGCCCTCGCGATCTCGGCGGTGCTCCCGCTGGCAATCGTCGCGGCCTGCGGCCAACCGTCCACCGACCTCGCGAGCGCCAAGAGCTCGCTTTCCAGCACCACCACGACCACGACCACGACCACCACCACGACGACCACGACTCCGCCGGCGGTGACCGTCGCGTCCGTCGTGGACGGTCGCACCGTGACTCTGTCCGACGGCGCCAAGCTGGTGGTGCAGGGACTGGCGGCCCCCGGCGAGTGCTGGGCGGGCGCGGCCGTCGACTTCGCCACGAAGACGTTGGTGGGCAAGCCGGTCAAGGTCGTCGGCTCGCAGCTGCTGCTGGCCGACGGCGCGGACTACGCGGTCCTCGCGGCCGGTCAGGGTGCCGCGCGCGCCGTCGACGGAGCCGAGGCCGCGATCTCGGCGGCGGCCGCGGTCGCGAAGCAGACCGGGCTCGGGTTCTGGGGGCCGCCGTGCGGCGGGCTCGACGTGAAGCCGGCGCCGAACACCGTTGCGCCCCAACCGCAGCCCGCCGTGCCGCAGCCGCGAACCGTTGCGCCGCAGCCCGTTCCACCACCGGCGCCAGAGCCCGCTCCGGCCCCCGCCGCCTACTACGCGAACTGCGACGCGGCCCGTGCCGCCGGTGCGGCGCCGCTCTACGCGGGACAGCCGGGGTACCGCCCGGCGCTCGACCGCGACAAGGACGGCGTCGCGTGCGAGTGATCTCCGCTGTTCGAAGAGGGTTCGTGCGAGGGCACCTGGTCCGGTTCCGGCCCAGGTAGCCTTCCCCGCATCCCCCGATCGAGTGGAGAGGCAGCTCACACATGACAGGCCCGTTATCCGGTAGAGCCCCCGAAGGTGTCACCGTCGTTCCGGCGGACGTGCTGGCGCAGATGAAGTCGTTCCCCCTGCACGGCGACCAGCGGCTGCAGAACAAGCTCCTGTGGAAGTCGCCCGCCGGTGACACGATCGTCGGTCTCATCCAGATGGCACCGGGCGCGCGGGACGTCGGGCACAACCACCCGTCGGCCACGCAGCACACGTGGGTCGTCGACGGCAAGGTGACCATCGGTGGCGTCGAGGCCGGCGCGGGGTCCTACGCGTTCGTGCCGCCCGGCGCGGACCACGAGACCGTCGCGGGCGACGATCCGGTGACGATGTTCTACATCTACCAGCCGTTCGCCGCCGAGCACGACCACGACCACGGCAACTGACGTCGTTGACCCGCAACGTTTTCTGCGCTCACCCACCTGTGGGGTGAAGATCGAGCGGAAGCGCGGTGGCCGCGAATAGGTTGTCCCGCATGAGGTCCGTGGTCGCCGCGTTATTACTCGTGGCCGTCACCTCCGGGGGAGCGCCGGCGGTGGCCGAAGCCCCTGCCGCGAGGTGCGCGGCCGCCCGTCCCGTCGTCTCCGGCGCGGAGACAGCCGTCGAAGCGCGCGTTCTCACCGGCTGCACGGCCGGTGAGCTCGTCGTCTTCCGCGCCGCGCTCGTCGCCCGCGTCCACGGCACCTCGTGCACCGCGGTCGCCTCCGAGGTCGAGGCGGACCCCGCGTCCGTGCCGCAGTGGGTGCGCGCCCGGCTGGAGCTGGTCTGCGCGCCCGGTCCGGAGGGCGCGCTCGGCGCGCGGATCACAGTGCAGGCGCAGGACTTCACGCTCTCGCTCGGCTCCGACCTCGAGGACCAGGACCCGGCGGCCCGGCACCTGTGGACCGTCGAGTTCGTCGCCGGCACCGGCGAGCTGCCGGAGCCACCCGAGACGGCCGTGCGGCACACGAGTGGGCAGGGCAGCGCGTGGGTGCGGGCCGACCACGAGGTCTTCGACGGCTGAACTGGCCCCTTGCGGGATGATGCGGTTCATGCGTCCCGAGGTGTTCGTGGTCTGGGCACACACGAGTCCCGGTTGGGACGCCGCGCGCACCAGAGCGTGGCGGGACACCCTGCACGGGTTCGCCGGGCTGCTGCACCGCATCGGTGCCAAGCCCGAGATCGACCTCTACCACCAGCACGAACCCGTCGACTGGTCCACGTTCTGCCTGCAGCGCATGGAGGACGCGGACCGGATCGCGGTGGCCGTGTCACCGGGGTGGGCGCTCGCGTTCAGCGGGCGCAACCCCGACAGCCGCGGCGTGGAGTACGAGCTCAAGCACCTGCGCGGGCTGCTCATGCGGCAGCCGGAGCTGTTCCAGCGCAAGGTGATCGTCGTCGTGCTGCCCGGTGCGAGCCTCGACGACATCCCGCCGTCGCTGCACTGCGTGCCGCACTTCGTGGTCGACCCCGGCGACCCCGCGTCCGCCGTGGCCCTGGAGCACCAGCTGTCCCGGCGGCCGATGTACGCGATGCCCGCGCCGCGGCTGCGCGAGCTGGCGCGGGCCGGTGATCCCGAGGTCGTCGCCGAGCTGCTCAACACCACCGTCTACCTGCCCGACCCCGGCCGGCCGGGCCTCGTCGCGGCCGACGTCACCGGGTACGAACGGGCGGTGCTCGCGTTCACCGGCCTTGACCGGCTCGTCGCCTACCGCCGGCTCAAGGGCTTCTCGTGGGACGACCGGTGGCTGGAGGTCGAAGGCGCCGAACTGCTGCCGTTGGTGGCGCCGCTCGGCGTCGGGGTCGTGGTCGACGCGGGCGCGGCACACGAAGAGGTCGTCTTCGTGTCGGCGGCCGAAATCAAGGAGCTGATCGGCTGAGGCCGTATATCGTTCCAGACCAAACTTTCACCGGCGGGAGGTGCCGTGAGCGGGTTCAGCGTCGACCCTGCCGAGCTGCGCGCACTGGCCCGCCCGTTGTCGCAGGCCGCCGAGGGCGTCACCTCCCTCGCCCGCCACCCGGACGGACGGCCGGACCCCTCCCGCGGCGAGCTGTTCGCGGCGCTGGCCCGGTTCCGCGATGCTTCCGACCACGCGACGGCGGAACTGGTGCGCGACGTCGAGGGCACAGCGGGCCGTCTCGTCGACACAGCCCGCCATTACGAACAGGTGGACGTCTTTCCCGCGTGAGCCTCTCCAGCGACTTCCACTCCCTCCGGAGCGTCCAGGAGTGGTTGAGGCGGATGCGCGACGAGTGCGCATCCGTGGCGTTCGCACATGCCAAGGCGACGTCGAGCGCGTGGACCGGCGCGGCGAGCACGCGGTTCGACGAGTACCGCTACCGCGCCAGAAAGCGTTGGCTCGACGTGTCCGACGCGTTCGAGATCGCTCATGACGCCGTGGAGACCTACCTCTACACGCACGTCGAGGTGAGCCGCCTCGTCCAGCAGGCAGGGCCGGAGCAGGCGGACCGGCTCTGGCGGCAGCTGGCCGAGGAGGAGCACCTCGCGGTGCGTGCGGTGGGCAACGCGACCGACGAGCTGAGACACGTGCGGTCCGAGCTGCGCGATCCCGAACCCGTGCCGGAGGTCGCCGTCGAGCAGGCCGCGGAGCCGGTCGCCGAGGTGGTCGCCGACGCCGTCGCGGTGCTGCCGCGCGCGGCGGACTTCCTGGCGAAGCCGCACGTCGAGACGGTCGTGACGACGCTCGCGATCACGGCGCGCTACCCGCGTTGGCGGAGGTGGTCAACGGAACAGCTCCTCGACGGCTGAGCTTCTGCACCTTCCGCGCGATGCGGAAGATCCGGTGGATCTCCGAGCGCTTGGTCGGGTGCTGGAAGGTCAGGGCGTCGACCGCGTCCCGGCGCTGCCACCACGACAGGTCGGGAGCGATCAGCCGGGTCAGCCTGATCAGCTCGGCTGCCTTGGCGTCGTCCCACCTCGCGTGCAGAGCCAGTTCGCCGAAGTGTTCCAGCAGGTACTCGCCGTGCTCCTCGTCGGCGAAGGCGTGCTTGAGCAGGTCCTTCACGTGGTTCGGAAACGCCTCGCCGAACTCGACGAAGTAGTCGTGGCGCAGTTTGTGGATCCCCGCCACCCACAGCGCCAGCGCGAGCGTGATCTGCTGGAGACCGGTGCGCCGGTACCTCGCACCCGTCCACGACAGGACGGTCTCGATGGCGATGCCGCGGATCTCCTTGTCCAGCAGCATGCGCAGCATGCCTCCGACCACTGCGTTCTGCGGAGCGAAGTACTCCGACCTGCCGATCGCGGTGAGCTTCTCCAACGCCGCGGCGAGGTCGCGCCGGCCGAACTCGGACGAGTAGACCAATGCCACCGTCGACTTCTGGTAGGCGGTACCCGATTTCGTCCACGTCTTCAGGGTCTTCTCGACGATGGGACGGATCAGCGCGTCGTCCATCAGCACAGCCATCGCTCTCGCGGCCAGAGCGCGACTGCCGTACCGGCGGTGAGAGCCCAGGCTCTCCACGATCGCCAGCGGCTCGTGCGCCGGAACGGTCCGCACGACCTCGCAGACGGCGTGGAGGCTTTCCTCCCCGTACCTGTCGAGCGTGGCGTCGTCGCACATCCAGTCGCGGAGGATCTCCTGGGCCGCGGGGTACTGGCGCCACATGTGCTTGAAGACGCCGCTGGCCCAGTCGTGCCGCTCGAACCGGATGGTCTCCTCGAACATGTCCTTGTGCTTCGGGTGGTCGCGCACCTCCGTCTTCGCGCAGATCTCCTGCAACATCCTGTCCTTCGACAGGTCGAACACGCAGCGCGGCCGCAGCTTCTTGTCCTCGGGCAGGCGGGCTTTCCTGATCTCCTCGTCGAGTGCTCGCGCGCGTTGCGCCACGTGCTCGAACGGCTGGTTCTCAAGCACCGCGACCGCGAACGAGTAGGCGTAGGTGTGCACGTCCTTGTCAGCGAACCAGTGCGCTACGGCCTCCGTGACCTCCTCCTTCAGCGCCGCGACGGCCTTCGCGACGTCGAGTTCACCGGAGTGGATCCGCACCGCGAAATCTGCGGCCAGCACGGCTTTGTCGGGTGCCGCGCCCTCGAGCGCGGGCGCCAGCTCGGTCTTGATCATCTGCAGCAGTACCTCGTCCGCGTGACCACGCCGGCGCAGTGCGGCCTGAGCGACCTCGACCGCAGACGGCGGGGTCAGCGACACGACGTGCTTCCACGAGTTCGCCGGAGTCCGGGAGTTGTGGTCGAGCAAGATCACCAAGCGGCACTGCGCGTCCTTGACGACGTTGAGGCACTGCGCGAAGTCGCGATCGGAGATGGGCTGGTCGCGGCTGCCCCGTCCGTCCAGGACGAGGCCAATACCCGGCTCGAGCTCGGCTTCCCGGACGCTGTCGAGCGTGCGGGCGCGGTTCATGTCGGCGATCTTCGTGATGCCGAATTCGTGCGCCAGCATCCTGTGCGCGGTGAAAGTGCGCCCGGTCCCTTCACCGCGCAACATCACCACGTGCTCACGCCTCAGCCTGGTCAGCGCGTCGTCGTAGTTACCGGGTGGTACGAACTCACGTCGCACGTCCTCGACGTCCTGAGGCGTCGCGTAGCGAACGATCAGGTCCGCCGGGGCCGAGATCGGTGAGTTGTAGACGTTGACGTTGCCGGAGACAGATCCGGTCTGAGCTCCGTGCATGGCGCCCTGAGCGACGTTCAGCATGTACTGGGGCTCGTCCGGCGACAGCTGGGATGACGGCTTCTGCTCGGCGGCCGCTGCGGGCTTGTCCTCTTTCTCTTCGCTCATGGTCGACGTCCGCCGTAGAAGTTCAGGTTGCCGTCGATGTCTCCGGCCTGCACACCGTGCATGTTGCCGTGCACGACATTGCGGACACGGGTACCGGATTGGTGCATCTCCGGAGCCGTCTTGGTGAACGCGGTCAGGCTGCGCGAGTCGAAGCCCTGCACGCGGACCCAGGCCTCCTGCCGGAACTCCTTGTTCGAGATGGCCAGCGCGGCGAAGTCGCTGCGCCGCGCGAGCTGGGTGTGGTCACCGCTGAACGCCGCGTCGAGGGCCTCGGAAGAAACGATCAACCCCGTGTTCGCCGTCTCCTCCGACCCCAGTTCGCGGCAGCGCTCGAGCAGCTTCTTGAACTCCGGCGCGTCGAGCAGCCGGTTGTGGTCGACGCGGGTGCGGTGAAAGCCGTCGGCTCCGACCGGGCCCACGTGGACGGCGACGCGCAGCCGCACTTCCGGCTTCTGCCAACGATTGTGGTTGATCGTGAGCTGGTCCAGACGCACAGCCGCGTCGAGGACCGCACCGAGTTGCTCGCTCTGCAACACCATCACGGCTCCATCGCCGAGCGGTTCGCGGACGAGCACGTCGGCTGGTTCGACGCCGCTGTGCTCCAGCGCTTCGTCGAGCAGCTTCGAGATCGTGACGGGGACTGCCTTCAACAGGTAGTCCGGTAGCTGTGCCGAGCCGATGACGTCGACGCCGAGCAACGCGCGGTGCTGCGGAACAGGATTCACTCGCTGCCTCCATTTCCACGGGACAGCGATTCTGGTGGCTGGGACGGACGCGCTCACCCGGAAAACAGGGGCAACAAGTGGTCAGTTCGCCTCTTGGGAATTGGCAATGAATTGGCCGAGGCGCTCCGGCGCTGGTAGCAGGTAGCGCAGGCGGCCGGTCTGGAGGAGCCCACGACGGCGCAGCGTGCGCAGGAACGGCTCGATCGTCTTCACCGACATCGCCGTGGCGTCGGCCAAGTCCTCCTGGCTGACCCCACGCAGTTCGAGGCCGGAGCTCGCCTCCGTGCCGAACCTGCGCGCCCAGTACAGCAGACACATCGCCACTCGTGCGGCTCCGGTGCGCGCCTGGCGCAGCTGGTTCTCGTCGGCGTTGCGCTGCCGTTCGTTCCACGTCTCGTCGAGGAGCCGCTGAATCCCGGGGTCGTTCCTCAGCGCCAAGTAGTGGCTACCCGCCACGTGCCACGCCGCTCCGGGCGCCAGCGCGACCACGTGAGCGCTTCGCGTGACGGCGTTGGTCACGCCGATCTCCCCGAGCAGAGCCCCCGAGCCGTACAGGCCGGTGATCGGCTCGTGCTTCTCACCGGTCGGCAGCACCACCTTGACCAGGCCCGACTCGATCAGCAGCACCTCCTCGCTCGGTGTGCCCGCGGTGATCAGGCGGTCGCCGCGGTGGAACGGGCGAGGCCTCCTCCCGGCGCGCAGGGTGGCGCGCCCCAGGTCTTTCGCTGGATCATCCATCAGTGCGGACCCCCGCCGCCGTGCGTGACGCTTGCCGGTTTCCGGCCGATATGACCGATGAGGTTCAACGAGATCAGGGGCTGGGACGTTCCGGTGGTGAACAGGTCGTCGATCCTCATGAACCGACAGCGTGGCAGAGGGGGAGGGACGGAGGTACAACGCGGCGATCGTGGAAACGGTTGCTGTGGCGTCAACCGCAGACCGATCACGCACCGTAGGCTGTCAGGACGCCTAGGCTGGGGGTGATCGCGGAAGGGGTGGTGTGGGTCGTGGGGCTCGCGGAGTCCTTGCTCACGTGGCTGCACGGCTTCGTGGGCGGGAATGTCTGCCCCGGTGACTGGGTGTGGACCACCACGGCGCTCGGTGCGGTGCTCGGGTTGTTCCCCACGGTCGGGGCGCTGCTGTCCATCGCGGTGCGGCGGGTCGTCGGCAACTCCTACGGCGCGGTGACCGGCGCGATCTTCGCCGTGCTCGGTGTCGCCAGCTGCCTGGTGCTGCCGTGGCTGATCATGCGCGGGACCGTGCAGGGGCTGGCCGGGCGCGACATCCCCGGATCCGGTTCGCTGGACGAGCTCACCTGCTTCGACCAGTTCTCGCAGGGGCGCTACCTCGTCGACGGCACGCCGTCGATCATCGGTGTGGCCCAGCGGCCCGGCGCGGCTCCCCTCTTCCTGATCGCCGCCGGCATCACCGTGGTGCTGGCGCTGCTGTGCCTGCTCTTCGTCATGCTCCAGGCGGGCTCGGCGTTCCGGCTCGGGCCGAGCTGGCCCAAGCGGGTGTTCTGGCTGCCGTTCCTGGTGCTCCTCGCAGCCACGTCGGCACAGCCCGTGACGCTGGTGGGCCATGTGCTCCTGGGCTTTCTGCCGATTGCGGTAATCGGCTCAATCGTCGTGCGGATTTTCGGGTTGACTACCGCCATGCTCAACCGCCCCGGCCGCGACCGGTCCCAGGACCGGAGTGCGCAGAACCCGCCGCCACCGCAGCCGGTGGCGCGCACCCCGCAGCCCCAGCTGCCGCAGAACCCGCAGAAGAAGGCGCCGACGAAGCCGATCAACGCGGCCCAGCACCAGCAGCCGCCGCACCAGCCGTCGCAGCACCAGCCGCAGCCCTCCCAGCACCAGCCGACGCAGAACCCGCCGCCGTACCAGCCGGCGCAGGTGCCGAAGTACCAGCCGGCGCCGATGAACCGGCCGATGCGCCCGGTGAACCAGCCGCCGCCGCAGTACCCGCCGACGCGCGTCGCCGAGGTGCAGCAGCCGCAGCCGTCCCAGCCCGCGGTCCTCGCCGACACGCCGGGCCCGCTGCCGTTCGGTCCGGGCGCCGCGAACGCCGACTCGCCCGCGCCCGTGCAGAAGTCCGGCAAGGTCTGGAACCCGGGCAACGGCCGGTTCCGCCGCGTCCGCCAGCTCGGCTCCGGCGGCTTCGGCACGGTCTGGCTGGCCGTCGACGAGCAGCTCGACCGCACGGTCGCGGTGAAGCTCGCGCACGCCCCGGACAACGAGACCGAGGCGCGCATGCTCCGCGAGGCCCGCGCGCTGGCCGCGGTCAGGCACCCGAACTGCGTGCGGGTGTTCGACATCGTCCAGGACCCGGACGGCCTGGCGCTGGTCATGGAGTACATCGAGGGCGCGTCGCTGTCCGAGACCGTGCTGAAGAACGGCCTGATCGACGACAAGCTGGCCGCCCGCCTGTGGCTGAACATGGCCGACGCCCTGGCCGCCGCCCACGACCGCGGCGTGCTGCACCGCGACGTGAAGCCGTCCAACGTGATCGTCGACGGCCAGGGCACCGCGCACCTGATCGACTTCGGCATCGCGCGCTCCAAGGGCGACAGCACGCTCACCGCCACCGGCATGATGGTCGGCACGCCCGACTTCCTGGCCCCGGAAACGGCCCGCGGCGAGACGGCGTCCCCGGCGTCGGACTCGTGGCAGCTGGCCGCGACCGTCTCCTACGCCCTGACCGGCCACCCGCCGCGCGGCTCCCGCGAGAACCCGATCTCCTCGCTGATGGCCGCCGCCCAGGGCGAACCGATCACCAAGCTGCCGCAGAACAGCGCGCACGCGCGGCTGCTGCTCGCCGCGATGGACCCGGAGCCCGGTCGCCGTCCCACGCTGGCCCAGGTGCGGGGGCAGTTGTCGCAGTTCCTGGACCAGCAGGGGATGAGCAAGGAGGGGCCGGTGACGAAGATGATCACCAAGCCGGGACCCCCTCCGACGCGGCACATGCCGATGTAGCCGATCCGGGTGAATGCCCCCGCACGGCGGTAACGGTCGTCAAACGCCCAGCGACGACGACAGCGTTGTTTCCTGAACGCAAAAGCCGCCATGCGAGGGAACCATGACCGCTGAAGAGAGCTGGCACGCCGCACGCCTGATCCCGACTTCGGGCATCAACGGCGCCGAGGAACAAGAACGACGGGCCACCTCGGCGTTGCTGGCGGTCATGTCCGCGGTGCGCGAGTTCGGCCGTGCGCTGACCCAGCCGCTGGGGGCGCCCGCCGCCGCGGTGCAGACGTTCATCGAGGTCCCGTTCGAGCTCGACGGGCGCAAGCTCATCCCGGACGGACTGGTCCGGGTCACGCGCGGGCAGAAGTCGTGGACCGCGCTGGTCGAGGTGAAGACCGGGTCCAACGAGCTGCAGGTCGAGCAGCTGGAGAACTACCTCGACATCGCGCGGGAGTTCGGCTTCGACGCGGTGGTCACCATCTCCAACGAGATCGCGCCGCTGCCCGGCCAGCACCCGACGCCGGTGGACCGGAAGAAGCTCAAGAAGGTCGCGCTGCACCACCTGTCGTGGAGCGAGGTGCTCTGCGAAGCCGTGATGCAGAAGGAGCACCGCGGGGTGGCCGACCCCGACCAGGCGTGGATTCTCGGCGAGCTGATCAGGTACCTCGAGCACCCGCGCTCGGGCGCGATGGCGTTCGAGGACATGGGGTCGTCGTGGGTTCCGCTGCGCGACGCGGTGGAGGCCCGCACCCTGCGCGCCACCGACAAGATCGCGCCCGACGTGGTGCTGCGCTTCGAGGCCCTGCTGCGGTTCGCCGGTCTGCAGCTCGGCCGGCGCCTCGGCACGGACGTCACGCCGGCCCTGTCGCGCAAGGACCTCGCCGAGCCGCAGGCCCGGCTCTCCCGGCAGCTCGCGCAGCTGGTGGCCGACGGGAAGCTCTCGGGAGGGATCCGCATCCCCGACACCGTCGGCACGTTGCACGTCGTCGCCGACCTGCGGGCGGGCCGGGTGATCTGCGGGGTCGACGTGGAGGGGCCGAAGGAAGGACGTCCGGCGACGCGCGTCAACTGGCTGGTGCGGCAGCTGAAGAACGCCCCCGACGCGGTGCGCCTGGAGGCGTTCGTCGCGCACGGCAGGGGAGCCGGGGCCTCCGAGTTGCTCGGTGCGGTGCGGGCGAACCCGGCGCTGCTCATCACCGATCCGCAGAAGGAGATCCGCGGGTTCCGAGTCGAGATCTCGGTGCCGATGGGCGCGAAGCGCGGCACCGGGCGCAACTCGTTCATCGACTCCGTGCTGAAGGCGGTGTCCTCCTTCTACGAGGAGATCGTGCAGAACCTGAAGCCGTGGGCCGCCACCCCGCCGAAGATCAGGGCGGAGGCCGCGTTCGTACCGCCCGCCGAGGTGCCGGTGGCGCTGGTGTCCACCGCCCCGTCGTCGCAGGACGGACCGGAGCTGGTGCCCGCGCAGCCGGCACAACCCGTGCACCCGGCACCCGCCCCGGCGGAGGCCTAGCCCAGGGCCTTCGCGATCACCGGCGCCAGGCTGCGGCTGAACTCCCCGTTCACGTGGTCCGCGTCGAAGTACACGACCACGTTCCCGACCACCGAGTAGCACCGCTCCGAGTCGCAGAAGTACTCGGACAGGTCGACCAGCGACACCCCGGGCACCTTCGTCGTCCGCGCCACCTCCACCAGCGGGTCGGTGGGGTGGGCCTGGGCGCGCGGGACGGCGCAGGTCTGCGGCGACGCGGCGTTCAGGACCACGCAGTCGGGGGAGCGGACGTCGCCGTTGAACGGCGGGTCGGCCAGCACGACGACGCGGGCGCCCGCGTCCGTCCACTTGCGCCAGCGCGGTTCCAGGCCCTCGCGGTACTGGTCGGTCTGGGTGCGGCCGTCGCGCGTCTCCACGTTCTCGCTGCGCGCGAAGAACGACGTGAGCACCAGCGACGGGCGGTCGGCGGCGATCACGTCGGTCATCCGGGCCGTCCAGGCGGCGCAGCGGTCCACCTCGTGCGAGGCGACGCCCTTGCCGCGGAAGCTCGTGGTCCGCACGTCGGCGAACGGGCAGCCGCCGAGGAACGAGATCTTCAGGTCCCACTTCGAGGCGCGGGCCAGTTCGAAGAGCGCGGCCTGCCACTGCTGGGCGTGCGAGTCGCCGACCAGCCAGACCTTGCGGCCGGGCGTGCCGCCGGTGAAGTCGCAGACGGACGTCGTGTGCTTGTCGCCCGCGTTGTAGTCCTGGATCTGGCGGCACTCGGGGGCCAGGCGCCAGTACTCGTTGGCCGGGCCCATCGCCGTCACGCGGGCCGGGCCGAACGGGGCCGGGCAGCCGTTCGTGCCGATCATGGCTCCCGCGCCGTGGCACGGGCTGGTCAGGCCGGCGGCCACGTCGCGTTCGGCCTGCGCCACGTGCCGCGAGTAGGTCCACTGCAGGCCCGTCGACAGGACGGCGACCACGGCGATGCCCGCCACCATGCCCGCGAACGTCAGGCGGGTGCTGCGGGTCAGCGGGCCCCACGACATGCCGCGGTCCTCGACGACGATCTTCGACAGCCACGCGAGGACCAGCGAGAGGGCGAGCAGGCCGAGCAGCCACGGCGTGCTGAGCTTGCCCTTCTCCAGCAGGCCGCTCAGCGCGAACGGCGCCAGCAGCAGCACCGGCCAGTGCCACAGGTAGAGCGAGTAGCTGATGTCGCCGACGAACTGGACCGGGCGCGACGCGGTCACGGCCGTGTGCCACTGCCGGCCGGGACGCAGGCCGGAGACGATCACCAGGCCGGTGCCGGCCGCGGGGACCAGGGCCAGGTAGCCGGGGAACGGCGTGTGGTGGTCGTAGGCGAACGCGGCGGTGATGATCATCGCGAGGCCCGCGAACGCGGCCAGTTCGGCGGCCGCGCGCGGCAGCACCAGCCGGGTGGCGGCCAGGGCCACGCCCGCGCCGATCGCGAACTCCCAGACGCGGACCGGCGTGATGAAGTACGCGGCGCTCGGCGAGACGGCCGTGTAGTAGACGCTGAAGCCCAGCGACAGCGCGCCCAGCACCAGGACGCCCGCCATCACCCAGCGCCGCCTGCCCAGCTTGAACATGCCCATCAGCAGCAGCGGCCAGAACAGGTAGAACTGCTCCTCCACCGACAGCGACCAGTAGTGCTGGACCAGGCTCGCGGCCTCGTTCTGCGCCGAGTAGTTCACCGACTTGCCCGCGAGCAGCCAGTTCTCCCAGTAGGAGGCGGCGGCGAACGACTCCCAGGCGTTGGCGGTCCAGCGCGGGTACGGCAGCAGGAAGTACGCCAGCACCACGCTGAGGCCGAGCACCAGCAGCGCGGCGGGCAGCAGGCGGCGGACGCGGCGGGCGTAGAACTTGCCGAGCCGGACGCGGCCGGTGCGCACGATCTCGCGGTCGAGGTGCGAGGTGATCAGGAAGCCGGAGATGACGAAGAAGACGTCGACGCCGACGTAGCCACCCGTCAGCGAGTTCGGCCAGAAGTGGTTCACCACGACGGCGAGGACGGCGATCGCGCGCAGGGCCTGGACGTCGGTGCGGAAACCCGGGGCCTTCGGCTTGCCCTCGGGTCTCCGGCTGCCGTGCTCCGGGCGCGACTCGACAGTGGTGGTCACGGCGGTAAGTCCTTCGAGGGTCACTCGACTGGGTCGTCGAGCGGGCATGCTAACCCATCGCACCTGGTGGGGGCACATTTCCTGTGATCGCTAGGCGAACCGGGTGAACGTTGTACCGGTCCGTAACGGTGATTAACCGTTCACCGACCTAAGCCGTGGGTCGCACCCGGGAAGGCTCGGGCACCGCACGCGGATGCCCTGCGAAGAGTGGTGAGGCGGTTTCCGCCGATCGCCTCACCACTCACCTCCGTCCCACCGCCCGCGACCGCGTGCGCCGGGGATCAGCGGGAGCTGAGCGCCTTCTCGACCATCGGCGTCAACGTGCGGCTGTACTCGCTGTTGACGTGGTCGCCGTCGTAGTAGACGGCGACGTTGCCGATCACGCCGTAGCAGAGCCGGTTGTCGCAGAAGTAGTTCGTCAGGTCGACCACCGACACGCGGGGGTTGCTCGACGACCGCGCTACCTCGCCCAGCGGCTCCGGCGGCTGGGCGCGTTCACGGGGGATGGCGCACGCCTTCGGGTTCGACCGGTTGAGCAGCACGCAGCTCGTCGACCGGACGTCCCGGTTGTACGGCGGGTCCGCGAACACGAACACGCGCGTGCCGGTCGCCGTCCACGCCGACCACCACGACTCGAGGCCGTCGCGGTACTGCTCGGTCTGGCTGCGGCCGCTGCCGTCGTCCACGAACTCCTGGCGGGAGAAGAACGACATCAGCACCATCGACGGCTTGTCGTTGGTGATCGCCGGGAACATCTGCGCGGTCCAGTCGCGGCAGCGCAGGATGTCGCGCGGGCCGGCGGCGCTGCGGTAGCCGGTGAACTTCACGTCGGCGAACGGGCAGCCGCCCAGGACGCCGATCTTGAGCAGCCACTTCTCCTTGCGGGCGATCTCGAACACCGGCGTCTGCCACTGCTCGGCGTGCGAGTCGCCCAGCAGCCACACGGTCTGCGTCGGCTCGCCGTCGCCGCTGAAGTCGCACACCTTGACCGTCGACTTGTTCTCGATCTTGAAGTAGTCGGTCTCCCTGCACTCCGGCGCGAGCCGCCAGTACTCGTTGACCGGCCCCATCTCCGGGACGCGGGCGGGGCCGAACGGGTCGGGGCAGCCGTTGGAGGCGATCATCGCGCCGGCGCCGTGGCAGGCGTCGCCCTTGCCCTTCTGGACGTTCTGCTCGGCCGCGGCGGCCTGCTGGTGGTAGTTCGCCTGCAGCACACCGGCCATGACCTCGACGACGAGCAGTCCGGCGATCATCGTCGCGAACGTCAGCCGGGTGTCGCGGACCAGCGCCGGGAAGGTCCGCGCGCGGTCCTCGACGAGCACCTTCGTCAGCCACGCCAGCGCGAACGACAGCGCCAGCAGCCACAGCAGCCACGGCGTCGTGAGCTCGCCCTGCTCCAGCACGCCGCCCAGCGCGAACGGCGCGATGGTCACGATCGGCCAGTGCCACAGGTAGAGCGAGTAGCTGATGTCGCCGACGAACTGGACGGGGCGCGACGCCGTGACGGGCGTGTGCCACTGCCGGCCCGGCCGCAGCCCGGAGGCGATCACCAGCGCGGTGCCGATCGTCGGCACCAGCGCGAGGGAGCCGGGGAACGGCGAGGTGTGGTCGTAGAGGAACGCGGGAACGAGGATCATCGCGAAGCCGACGCCCGACGCCACCTCGGCGGCGACGCGCGGCAGCACCAGCTTCGACGCCATCAGCGCGGCGAACGCGCCGAGCGCGAACTCCCAGACCCGCGTGAAGGTGTTGAAGTAGGCCTCGTTGGGCGACAGGGCCGTGTAGACGACGCTGAAGACCAGCGACAGCACGCCGACCCCGGCGACACCGGGCACGAGCCAGCGCCGGTTGCCGCCGAGCATGACCAGGCCGACCAGCAGCAGCGGCCAGAAGAGGTAGAACTGCTCCTCGACCGACAGCGACCAGTAGTGCTGGACGACGCTCGCGGCCTCGTTCTGCGCCGAGTAGTTGACCGACTTCGCCGCCAGGAGCCAGTTCTCCCAGTAGAAGGCGGAGGCGAAGGTCTCCCACGCCGTCGACGTCCAGCGCGGGTACGGCAGCAGCGCGCCCGCCGCGAGGACCGTGACGCCCAGCACGAGGAACGCCGCGGGCAGCAGCCGCCGGATGCGGCGCGCGTAGAACGTGCCGAACCGGACGCGGCCGGTGCGGGCGATCTCGCGGCCCAGGTGCGAGGTGATGAGGTAGCCGGAGATGACGAAGAAGACGTCGACGCCGATGTAGCCGCCGGTCAGCGCTCCCGGCCAGAAGTGGTTGACCACGACGGCGAGGACGGCGATCGCGCGCAGGGCCTGGACGTCGGTGCGGAAACCGGGCGACGCGGGCGTCCGTCTGCTCACGCTCAACAGCCGTCTCGCCTGCGCGACGCGTGCCTGGACGGTGGTGCTCATGCCTCGCCGGATCCCCCTGTCAGCCCAGGGGGATCGTAACTCAGCGAGGCCTCCGCAGGGCCCGAAGCGGTGAGGTGAGGGTCACCGCCAGCTGGGCAGCCACAGCTGCTGCTGCCACATCTCCGGGGTGATCGGGTTGCCGTTGAGGATCGGCCACAGCCACACGAAGTTCGCGACCACGATGCCGACGTACAGGGCCACGACCAGCAGGCCGGTGCCGCGGCGTTCGGACCCCGCGGTCCTGCGTCCCAGGATCTCGCCCAGCGCCAGCACGATCAGCAGCACCAGGAACGGCGCCATCGGCGTGACGTAGAAGAAGTACATCTGCCGGTCGAGGTTCAGGAACCACGGCAGCAGACCGGCCGCGTAGCCGACCAGGACGCCGGCGTAGCGCCAGTCCATCCTGCCGATGGTGCGGAAGATCGCCCAGCCGATCACGGGGAACGCGAGCCACCACATCGCGGGCGTGCCGATGAGCATGATCGCGCCGAGGCACGACGCCGCGCCGCAGCCCGTGACGGAGTTGTCGTAGTAGTAGAGCATCGGACGCAGGCCCATCGGCCACGTCCACGGCTTCGACTCCCACGGGTGCCGGTTGGTCTCCGAGGTGACCAGCTCGACGTGGAACTTGTAGACGTTCTTCGCGTTGTACCAGAGCGACTGCAGGACGTCCGGGACGTACGAGATGTCCTGGACCTTGCCGCCGACGACGTGCCGGTCGATGCCGGTCTCGCTCGCCATCCACGGGAACCACGTCGCGATGTAGACCAGCACGGGGACGGCGACCAGACCGCCGAGCGAGGGCAGCACGTCCTTCACGAGCGCGCCGAGCCACGGTTCCTCGACCCCGGCCGCCCGCCGCGCGAGCGCGCTCCAGATGACCGTCAGCAGGCCGAACGCGGCGATGTACCAGATGCCCGACCACTTGATGCCGCACGCGGCACCGAGCATCACGCCCGCGCCGAAGCGCCACCAGCGGAACCCGATCCACGGCCCGAACGCCGAGTTGGTGACGAACCCCTCGCGCACGGCGACGGCCAGTCGTTCTCTCATCTGCTCGCGGTCGACGACCAGACAGCCGAACGCGGCGACGACGAACAGCGCCAGGAAGATGTCGAGCATGCCCATCCGCGACTGGACGTGCGAGACGCCGTCCGCGATGAGCAGGACCCCGGCGAGCGCGCCCAGCAGGTCCGAGCGGGTCAGCCGGCGGGCGATCCGGACGATCAGCAGGATCGTGATCGCGCCCGCGAGCGCCGAGGCGAACCGCCAGCCGACGCCGTCGTAGCCGAAGAGGTCCTGGCCGATCGCCATCAGCTGCTTGGCGAGCGGCGGGTGGACGATCAGCTCGTAGCCCGGGTTGTCCTCGTAGCCGCCGTTGCGCAGCACCTGCGCCGACTGCGGCACGTAGTGCTTCTCGTCGAAGATCGGCGTGCCCTTGTCGGTGGGGTAGCCGAGGTTCCAGAACCGGACGAAGGCACCGACGAGCGTCACGGCGATGGTGACGAGCCAGCCGCGCAGGCGGTCTCCGGACGGCGGCGGGTCGAGTGTCGCGGCACGATCCGTGCGCGGCTCCTCGACGACGACGGGCGCCTCTCCTGGCTGCACGAGGACTGTCACGTCGCCGATCGTAGGGTGAAGCCCGTGAGTCCTGTATCCGGTTCAGGCCGTCTTGTTCTGGCAGCCACCCCGCTCGGTGACGTCCGCGACGCCTCGGCGCGCCTGGTCGAGGCGTTGGAGACCGCCGACGTGATCGCCGCGGAGGACACCCGCCGGCTGCACGGCCTGGCCGCTGCGTTGCAGGTCAAGCCGTCGGGACGGGTCATCAGCTTCTACGACCAGAACGAGGTCGGCCGCCTCCCCGGCCTGCTCGAGTCGCTGCACAACGGCGAGACCGTGCTGCTCGTGACGGACGCCGGCATGCCCTCGGTGTCCGATCCCGGTTACCGGCTCGTCGCCGCGTGCGTCGAGCAGGACCTGACGGTCACGTGCCTGCCCGGCCCGTCCGCCGTCACGACCGCGCTGGCGCTGTCCGGCCTGCCGAGCGACCGGTTCGCGTTCGACGGCTTCCCGCCGCGCAAGTCCGGTGAGCGCAAGCGCTGGTTCGCACCGCTGGCCACGGAACAACGCACGGTCGTCTTCTTCGAGGCACCCCACCGGCTCGCGGCGACGCTGGAGGACGCCGTCGAGGTGCTCGGTCCGGACCGGAGCGCGGCCGTGTGCCGCGAGCTGACGAAGAAGTACGAAGAGGTCGTGCGCGGGACGTTGGGCGAGCTCGCCGAGTGGGCCGTGGAGGGCGCGCGCGGCGAGATCACCGTGGTGCTCGGCCCGGCGCCCGTCGAGGAGAAGCCCGACCTCGACAGGCTCGTCGCCGAGGTCAGGCAGCGCGTCGCCGACGGGGAGCGGATGAAGTCGGCCGCCGCCGAGGTCGCGGAGGCGGCCGGGGTCAGCAAGAAGACGCTCTACGACGCGGCGATCAGGTCAAGCTGACTCCTGGTGGAACGTGCGGACGCCGTAGAACACGCCGACCAGCACCAACGCCACCGCCGCGACCAGTCCGAGCAGCGCCGAGCCGGTGTTGAAGATCGACCGCTCGGCGTCGACGACGTGGGCGAGCGGGTTGACCCGGGACAGCCAGTAGAGCCACCTCGGGCCGTTCGACATCGGCAGCAGCACGCCCGACAGCAGCATCACCGGCACGATCGTCGCCGACAGCACCGACGCGAAGACGTACTCCAGCTTCACCTTCAAGGCGATCGCGTACGACATCGCACCGATCGCGACGCCCAGCAACGCCACCAGCCCGAGCCCGAGCAGGACCTCGCCGACCGACGCGCGGAACCCGAACAGCGTCGCCGCGAGCACGATCAGCGCGCCCTGCACGACCAGCAGCACCACGTCCTTGCCGACCCTGCCGACGAGCAGTGCGACCCGGCTGACCGGCGTGACCCGCAGCCGTTCCATCACACCCGTGCGCACCTCGGGCAGCAGCGAGAAGCCCGCGTAGGCCGTGCCGAACAACGCCATCTGCACCAGCAGGCCGGGCACGAACCACTGCCAGCCGCCCTCGCCGAGCAGCGGCCCGAAGAGCCCGAGGTAGAGCAGCGGCTGGGCGAGCCCGAACACGACGGCGACCGGGTTGCGCAGCACCGGCCGCATCACCCGCCAGAACACGAGCCAGATGTCGCGCAGAACGTTCCTAGGCGGCATTGCTGTCCTCCCGCAACGAACGACCGGTCATGGTCAGGAACACGTCGTCGAGCGTCGGCCGGTGCACCTGCACCGAGTGCAGCTCGACGCCGATGGTGTCGAGGTCGCGCAGCAGTCCCGGCAACGCGCGGTCGCCGTTCGGGATCCGGAAGCTGACCTTCTCGCCGTCGACCGCGGAGCCCTCGAACTTTCCCGCCACCAACTGCGCCTGCGGCGTGCCGAGCACGACCAGGTCGCCGGAGACGCCGTCCTTGAGCTCGTCGGGCGAGCCCTCGCCGACGATCGCGCCGTGGTCGATCACCAGCAGCCGGTCGCTGAGGAAGTCGGCCTCGTCGAGGTAGTGCGTGGTCAGGAAGACCGTGGTGCCGTCCGCCTTGAGCTGCCTGATGTGGTCCCACAGGTTGCGGCGGCTCTGCGGGTCGAGCGCCGTGGACGGTTCGTCCAGGAACAGCAGCCGCGGGTCGTGGAGCATGCCCATCGCGATGTCGAGCCGGCGCTGCTGGCCGCCCGAGAGCGTGATGACGCCGCGCTTCTCCAGGCCCGTCAGGCCGAACCGCTCCAGCAGGTCCGCGACCTTCCTGCGGGCGTCGTGCTTGGACAGGCCGTAGAAGCGGGCCTGGAACTCCAGCTCCTCGGCGACGCGCTGCTCGGCACCCGCGCCGGTGCGCTGCCCGACGTAGCCGATGTTGCGGCGCACGCCCGCCGGGTCGGTCAGCAGGTCGTGCCCGGCGATGACGGCCGTGCCCGCGGACGGCCGCAGCAGCGTGGTGAGCATGCGCAACGTCGTGGACTTGCCGGCGCCGTTCGGCCCGAGGAACCCGACGAGCTCGCCCTCGGCGACGTCGAAGTCCACGCCGCGCACCGCGTCCACCGGACCGGCCTTCGTCGTGAACCGGCGCGCGAGGCCGCGTGCCTCGATCATGACGGAACCCCCTCTAGTCAAGTTTGACCAGAGGCTAGCGCGGACTAATCAAGTTTGACTAGTCGCGGAGGTCGTACTCGCCCGCCTCGAGCCGGCCGATCAGCTCCCGAGTCCACCGGACCTGGCCTTCGAGGTGGACGAGCCACAGTCGAAAGAGCTCGCTGACGTGCGCGGGCTTGCCCATCTCCGGCATCGACGAGATGCCGTGCCGGGTGGGGGCGAGCTGGCCCTCGAGGCCCGCGAGGCGGTTCTTCAGCAGCACGACCGCCTGCGAGCGGGGGACCAGGTTGAGCATCGCCACGCCCGCGGAGACCTCGTCGTTGCCGGCGGCGGCGTCGGCCAGCGCGTGGGAGAGCATGTTCCCGAGCTCGCGCTCACCGGAGGCGGTGATCTTGTAGGTGGTCCTGGCGGGACCCTCCGCGGACTCGGTGCCCACCGGTTCGACCAGGCCGTCCTTCGCCAGCGACTTCAGCGCGTGGTAGATCGAGCCCGGCTGCACGTTCGCCCAGCTGTCCGCCGACCACGACTTCAGCTCGCGGCGCACCACGTAGCCGTGCGCCTCGCCGACGAGCTTCACCACGCCGAGCACCAGCATCCTGGTCGCGGACAACGGACCTCCCATGCAGTGGAAAGCGGCTGGCACCGCCTCCGTAGGCTATTGGCATGAGTGCCTCCGTACTGACCGCGGTGGCCTGGCCTTATGCCAACGGCCCCAGGCACATCGGTCACGTCTCCGGTTTCGGTGTCCCCTCCGACGTGTTCTCCCGCTACATGCGCATGTCGGGGAACCGGGTGCTCATGGTCAGCGGCACGGACGAGCACGGCACGCCCATCCAGGTGCAGGCCGAGAACGAGGGCCTGACGGCCCGTGAGCTCGCCGACAAGTACAACCGCGTCATCGCCTCCGACCTGCAGGGCCTCGGCCTCTCCTACGACCTCTTCACCCGCACCACCACCGGCAACCACTACCAGGTGGTGCAGGACCTGTTCTCCGCGCTGTGGAAGAACGGCTACGTCGTCCCCAAGGTCGAGATGGGCGCCATCAGCCCGTCGACCGGCAGGACCCTGCCCGACCGCTTCATCGAGGGCACCTGCCCGATCTGCGGGTACGACGGCGCGCGCGGCGACCAGTGCGACAACTGCGGCAACCAGCTCGACCCGATCGACCTGAAGAACCCGCGTTCGCGGATCAACGGCGAGACGCCGAAGTTCGTCGAGACCGAGCACCTGTTCCTCGACCTGCCCTCGTTCATCGAGTCGCTGGGGTCGTGGATGGGCACGCGGTCCGAGTGGCGTCCCAACGTGCTCAAGTTCTCGCAGAACCTGATCAAGGACCTGCGGCCGCGCGCCATCACCCGCGACCTCGACTGGGGTGTGCCCATCCCGCTCGACGGGTGGAGCGACCAGCCGATGAAGCGGTTCTACGTGTGGTTCGACGCGGTCATCGGGTACCTGAGCGCGTCCGTGGAGTGGGCGCGCCGGTCCGGGGACGACGACGCCTGGAAGGAGTTCTGGACCGGTGACGCCCAGGGCTACTACTTCATGGGCAAGGACAACATCGTCTTCCACTCGCTGATCTGGCCGTCGCTGCTGCTCGGGCAGAACGGCGCGGGCGACAAGGGCGGCGAGCCCGGCCGGTTCGGCACGCTGAACCTGCCGACCGAGGTCGTGTCGTCGGAGTACCTGACGATGAGCGGCTCGAAGTTCTCCACCTCGCGCGGCACCGTGATCTACGTCGGCGACTTCCTGAAGGAGTTCGGGCCGGACGCGCTGCGGTACTTCATCTCCGTCGCGGGTCCCGAGAACCAGGACACCGACTTCACCTGGGAGGAGTTCGTCCGCCGGACGAACTTCGAGCTGGCGAACGAGTGGGGCAACCTGGTCAACCGCTCGATCTCGATGGCGCACAAGAACGTCGGCGCCATCCCGAAGGCGACCTCGCTGACGGATGCCGATCACGAGCTGCTGCGCCAGTCCAAGGCGGCCTTCGACACGGTCGGCGCGCACCTGCGCCGGTCGCGGTTCAAGCAGGCCTCCGGCGAGGCGATGCGGGTCATCTCGGCGGCGAACAAGTACCTGTCCGACCAGGAGCCGTGGAAGCTCAAGGACGACCCGGACCGCCGCGACTCGGTGCTGCACACCGCGTTGCAGGTCGTGCAGGACGCGAACACGCTCATGACGCCGTTCCTGCCGCACTCGGCGCAGCAGGTGCACGAGGCGCTGGGCGGCACGGGCGTGTGGGCCGCGCAGCCGTCGATGAACGAGGTCACCGACCTCGATGTGCCCGAGCGCTCGTACCCGGTGCTCACCGGTGACTACGCGGGCGAGCAGGCGAAGTGGGAGTCGACGCCGATCGAGGTCGGCCGCCCGCTGGGCAAGCCGTCGCCGCTGTTCGCGAAGCTCGACCCGAAGCTGGGCGAGACCGGGCCCGAGTGGGCTCCGATCGTCACCGACTAGTGGCGGACGAACGGGAACGACCGCCGGTGCCGGAAGCCCTTCCGACACCGGTGGTCGACGCCCACACCCACCTGGACGCGTGCGGCGCGACCTCGCGCGAGGAGGTCGCGGTCCTGCTGGACCGCGCGGAGGCCGCTGGCGTCTCGCACGTGGTCACCGTGGCGGACGACCTGGCGGCCGCCACCTGGGCCGCCGAGGCGGCCACCTGGGACCCGCGCGTCTACGCGGCGGTGGCCGTGCACCCGACGCGCACCTCGTCGTTCGGCGACGCGGAGAAGGCGGAACTGGAGCGGCTGGCCGTCCAGCCCCGTGTCGTGGCGATCGGCGAGACCGGGCTCGACTACTACTGGGACTACTCGCCGCCCGCGGCCCAGCACGAGGCCTTCCGCTGGCACATCGACCTCTCGAAGCGCGTCGGGAAGCCGTTGATGATCCACGACCGGGACGCGCACGAGGACATCCTCAAGATCCTGTCCTCCGAGGGCGCACCGTCCACCGTGGTCTTCCACTGCTTCTCCGGCGACGCGGACTTCGCCCGGCGGTGCGTCGACGCGGGGTACGTGCTGTCGTTCGCGGGCCCTGTGACGTTCAAGAACGCCCGCGCGCTGCGGGAGGCGGCCCAGCTCGTGCCGCCGGACCAGCTGCTGGTCGAGACCGACGCCCCGTTCCTCACGCCGCACCCGTTCCGGGGGCGTCCGAACGAACCGTATTGTGTGAATTACACAGTTCGGAATCTGGCGACGCTACGTGGCGAAGATCTTTCTGAACTCTGTTCCGCCGTCACCCGTAATGCTCAACGAGTCTTCGGACTCGACTACTGAGATGCGATATAGGACGAACGGAGCAGAGGGTTCCTCCCCCTATGGGGTGACTGACGTCACAACATCGGCGGAGGTGTTTGCGCAACGTCGGCTACCCCGTTACTGTCCCGTGACCGTGCCACCCGCACCGACCTTGTCGGTTCGGAGCACGCCCGCAGTCGGGGCGGGACCGGAGCCAGAAGCGCGAAGAAGCGAGACCACGTAGGAGGAGTTGCCGGGAATTTCGAGTTCCAACTCGAATGATCTTGTCAACGCCAACTGTGCGGCGGCCTCGGCGCTTCCGCAATGGAGGTATCGACCCTGTGTCTGGAAGCGACAGAACTGCCGCTCCGTACGACTTCAACGACGACACCGACTGGTTCACGCCGGTCGGGCAGACGTCGGTGAGCGTCGTCGACCCCCACCCGAGCTTCCCCGCCGGTGCGCTGACCATCACGCCCGCGGACGTGCTCGAGGTGCTCGGCCCGGACGCGGACGACCTGCTCGCCACGGCCAACGTCGACGTCGACGAGCTGATCCGTCTCATCAACGCCGAGACGACGATCATGCCGCCCCTCGTCCTCCCCACGGAGGAAGAGGAGAAGAGCGACCCGCAGGTGCTCGTCACCGCCGTCTCGTCCTGGAAGCGCCGCTTCCTCAAGGGCGCGGTGGCCGCGGTCCTCGTCTCGATCTCCGGCGGCGGCGTGACCGCGATGGCGATGGACAAGTCGCTGACCGTCGAGGTCGACGGCGCGCTGCAGACCGTCCACTCCTACGAGGGCACGGTCGGCGAGGTCCTGGCGGAGGAGGGCATCGTCGTCGGTGAGCACGACGCCCTGTCCCCGTCGCTGAACGCCCCGATCTCCGACGGCGGCAAGATCAGCCTCGACCGGGGCCGCCTGCTGAAGACGAGCGTCGACGGCCAGGCCCGCGAGGACTGGGTCCGCTCGGTCACCGTCGAGGAAGCCGCGAAGCAGATGGGCGTCCCGCTCGAGGGCGCCTGGATGTCGGCCCCCAGCGGTCAGGACATCCCGCTCGAGGGCATGAGCCTCGAGGTCAAGACCCTCAAGAACGTCAAGCTCTTCGACGGCGCGAACCCGGTCCGCGAGGTCAAGACCACCGCGCTGACCGTCGACGAGCTCCTCAAGGGCGAGAACCTCTCCCTCGGCCCGGAGGACGCGATCCAGTCCGGCGCCGACGTGCGCCTGGCCACGGGCGCCGAGGTCTACATCTCCCGCACCGGCGTCACGGTCATCAACGTGAACGAGCCGGTCGCCCCGCCGGTCGAGAAGACCAACGACCCGAACATGAACGCGGGCGAGCAGAAGGTCCTCGACCCCGGCACGCCGGGCGAGCAGACCTCGCAGTACCGCGTGACGGTGAAGAACGGCAAGGAGATCAGCCGGGAGAAGCTCGGCAGCACGGTCACCAAGGAGCCGAAGCCCAAGAAGATCGTGATGGGCACCAAGCCCCTCCCCGACGGCGCCGTGTGGGACCGCCTCGCGGGCTGCGAGGCCGGCGGCAACTGGGCCATCAACACGGGCAACGGCTACTACGGCGGCCTCCAGTTCAACGCGAGCACCTGGGCCGCCTACGGCGGCACGGCTTACGCGGCGCTGCCGCACCAGGCCACCCGCGAACAGCAGATCGCCATCGCCACGAAGCTGCGCGACGGCCGCGGCGGCACGTACTCGGCCTGGCCGGGCTGCCGCGCGAAGCTGGGCCTGCCGTAGACCGGCACCCTCCTCGGTCCCCTGGACGAAGGCCGCTCGTGGTTCGCCACGGGCGGCCTTCGCCGTGTCCGGGGTGGGGATGGGCCGGCCGGGGTGCTCGGGGGAGGTGTGGGCGGTGGCGGGACGGGAAGGCCGGGCGTCGCGGGGCCGGGGTGGGCGAGGGGCCTGGGGTGAGAAGGGCGCGCGGAGCGGTGAGGGGTGGGGCTGAGCGGGCGCGCGAGGAGCGAGCAGGGCAGAGGCGCGGGGTCGAGAGGGCGCGTGGTCGAGGAGCGCGTGGTTGAGGGGAGCGCGTGGTTGAGGGGGCGCGGGGTTGAGGGGGGCGGGGTCGAGAGGGCGCGTGGTCGAGAGGGCGCGTGGTCGAGAGGGCGCGTGGTTGACGGGGCGCGGACCCGTGGGACACAGGGGAGCCGCCGGAACCCGCACGCCCCCAACACAAGCACCCGTCCTGGAACCCGAGAGCAACCCAAGAGGCGCCCGTGGGCAACCCGCGGGCAATCCGAGAGCAACCCGCCCGGCCGCATCCCCGACACCGGCCTGCGACAATGCAGCACGTGAGCCTGCTGGGACCCGCCGAAGTCCGCCGTCTAGCCAACGAGCTGGACATCCGCCCGACCAAGAAACTGGGCCAGAACTTCGTCCACGACCCCAACACGGTCCGCAAGATCGTCAAAGAGGCGAACCTGACCGAACAGGACGTGGTCCTCGAGGTGGGCCCGGGACTGGGCTCCCTGACGCTGGCCCTGCTCCCCAGCGCGGGCCGGGTGGTGGCGGTCGAGATCGACCCGCCCCTGGCCCACCGGCTCCCCCGGACGGTCCAGGAGCACGACCCGGCCAACGCGGGCAAGCTCCACGTGGTGCTCGAAGACGCCATGAAGATCACCCGGGAGGACCTGCCGGTGCAACCCACCGCGATCGTCGCCAACCTCCCGTACAACGTGGCGGTCCCCGTGGTGCTCCACCTCCTGAACGAACTCCCCACCCTCCGGAAGGGCCTCGTGATGGTCCAGGCGGAGGTGGCGGACCGCATGGCGGCCAAGCCCGGCAGCAAGATCTACGGCGTCCCCAGCGTCAAGCTCGCCTGGTACGCCGAGGCCAGGAAGGCGGGGTCGGTCGGCAAGAACGTGTTCTGGCCCGCGCCGAACGTCGACAGCGGCCTGGTTTCCTTCACCAGGCACGAAAAGCCGCTGTCCACTGTGGACAGGAAGAAGCTCTTCGGGATCGTCGACGCGGCCTTCGCCCAGCGCCGCAAGACCCTGCGCGCTGCTCTGAAAGGCACCACGGACAACGTCGACGAGCTGCTCCAGAAGGCGGGCATCGATCCCCAGCAAAGGGGCGAACAGCTCAGCGTGATCGACTTCATCCGGATCGCCGAGGTCTAGGCCGGGGATCCTTCGGCCAACAGTGTGATCTGTCGAACGAATCGGATTCTGGCTTGCGCAACCGAACGTGCGTCCGGTTGACTGCTACTTGCCATCCGGAGCGACTGAGAGACCTGGCTCTACGACGTCGCAGCAACCACCCGCTGGATGCGGGCAGGTGCTAACGCCAGGACCGATGGAGGATCACCATGGGTACCACGCGAATGCTGACGCGCCGTCGAGTTGTCGACCAGTGCCGTCGCACCGCTTCTGCATGTCGTCGCCACCTCGTCTAGGGCGCCTTCTCCGAGTCCTCTGACGCGCACTCAGCACGAGCGAGTGGCGCACACACCCGAGCAGAAACCTCGATCGCGCACCCCCGCAAGCACGGGGTGTGTGCCGTCGCGCGCAGCCGTGGAGCAGAAGTGATCACTGTCGAAAACCTCACCAAGTCCTTCCAGGGCGTCAACGCCCTCAACGGCGTCACCCTCGACGTCGAGGCGGGCACCGTGCTCGGTGTCGTCGGCCCGAGCGGGGCCGGCAAGTCGACGCTCGCCCGCTGCGTCGCGCTGCTGGAGCGCCCCGACTCGGGTGCGATCCGCGTGGACGGCACCGACATCACGAGCCTCGACGGGAGCGCCCTGCGCGCTGCCCGGCGGCAGATCGGTGTTGTGCCGCAAGGGGATTCGCTGCTCCGTCAGCGCACTGCGGCCGGCAACGTCGCGCTGCCGCTCGAGAGCGCCGGTGTGCCGGGACCGCAGCGCCGCACCCGGGTGGGCGAGCTGCTCGACCTCGTCGGGCTGACCGACAAGGCCACCGCCTACCCCGACCAGCTGTCCGGCGGGCAGCGCCAGCGCATCGCCGTGGCGCGTGCCCTGGCGGCCAACCCGTCCGTGCTGCTCGCCGACGAGCCCACGTCCGCGCTCGACCCCGAGACCACCGGGTCCGTGCTGACCGTGCTCGACCGTGCGCGCGCCGAGCTGGGGGTGACCGTCCTCGTCGTCACGCACGACATGGGCGTGGTCCGCAAGATCTGCGATGACGTCGCCGTGCTGGAGCAGGGCCGCGTCGTCGAGCACGGCAAGGTCCTCGACCTGGTCGGTGACGCCGGGAGCCGCACGAGCTCCGCGCTGCTGCCCGCCGTGGACCTGAACCCGATCAACGAGACCGCCTACGACCGGGTCGCCGACGTGGTGCTCGTCGGGTTCGCCGCGGTCGGCGCGCTGCTGCCCGAGGCGGCCCACCGGTTCGGCGTCGAGCTGAACATCGTCGGTGGCGGCCTCACCAGGCTGGGCGAGACGCCCGTCGCGCGCTTCCGCCTCGGCCTGAACGGCGAGCGCTCCGACTCCGCCCTCGAGTGGATCGGCGAGGCCGGCGGTGCGGTGCAGAGGTCCCTGAAGGGGCCGCAGGGAGTAGCTGCGTGAGGTCTGCAACACCTTGGTCCGACGTGATCGCGCATCTCGTCGAGGCCACCGGAGAAACGCTGTACATGGTCGGCGTCTCCACGGTCATCGCAACACTGCTGGGCGTTCCCGTCGGAGTGTGGCTGCAGCTCACCGCCAAGGGTGGGCTGCGGCCGAACGCGGCGGTGCACAGGATCCTGAGCTTCGTCACCGACCTGGGCCGCTCGATGCCGTTCATCGTGCTGCTCGTGGCGCTCACGTCGGTCACCCGCCTCATCGTCGGCGGCTCCATCGGCAGCACGGCGGTCATCGTGCCGCTGGCCGTGGGAGCGATCCCGTTCGTCGGGCGGCTCGTGCAGAACATCCTCTCCGAGGTGCACGTGACCGTGGTCGAGGCCGCGATCACCACCGGCGCCTCGACGCTGCGGATCGTCAGGAGCGTGCTGATCCGCGAGTCGCTGCCCGCGCTGATCAACGCCATCGGCGTCACCGTGATCGCCCTCGTCGGGTACTCGGCGATGGCCGGCGTGATCGGCGGCGGTGGCCTCGGCGACCTGGCCATCCGCGAGGGCTACCAGCGCTTCAACGACCGGGTCCTGTGGAGCACCGTGGCGTGGCTCGCCGTGCTCACGACCGTGATCCAGCTCGGCTTCACCCGTGCCGCCCGTGCCTCCGACCGGCGCCGGCACGCCTCCGTCTGAACCACCAGCACTTCTCCGAAGGAACATCATGCGTATCAAGGCTGCCCTGATTGCGGTCGTTTTGACTGTTTTGTCCGCCTGCTCGACCGGCGCGAGCGCGTCCGACACGCTCAAGGTCGGCGTCTCGCCCGTCCCGCACGCCCAGATCCTCAAGTACGTGGCCGACAACCTCGCCGCGCAGAAGGGCCTGAAGATCGAGGTCGTCGAGTTCACCGACTACGTGCAGCCCAACACGGCGCTGGTCGACGGCTCGCTCGACGCCAACTACTTCCAGACCGTCCCGTACCTCGCGACGTTCACGCGGGAGAGCGGCGCGAAGGTCGACTGGGTCGCGCCCGTCCACGTCGAGCCGCTGGGCCTGTACTCGAAGAAGTACAAGAAGCTCGACGAGCTGCCGTCGGGCGCCAAGGTCGCCGTCGCCAACGACGCCACCAACGAGGCCCGCGGCCTGAAGCTGCTGGAGGCGAACGGGCTGATCAAGCTCAAGGCCGTCGACCAGCCGACCGTCCGCGACCTCGCGGAGAACCCGAAGAACCTGCAGTTCGTGCCCCTGGAGGCCGCCCAGCTGCCGCGGTCGCTCGAGGACACCGACGCGTCAGTCATCAACGGCAACTACGCCATCGACGCCGGCCTCAAGCCGTCCAGCGACTCGCTCGCGCTGGAGAAGGCCGAGGGCAACCCGAACGCCAACGGCCTGGTCACCCGCACCGAGCTCAAGGGCGACAAGCGGATCTCCGACCTCGCCGAGCTGCTCGGATCGCAGCAGGTCAAGGACTACATCAAGCAGACCTACAACGGCTCGGTCATCCCGGTCTGACGAGGACGACGGCCGGGGGAGGAGTCCGGTACCCGAGAACGCCCGTAGGCTGACGTGGTGCTCGCAGTCGTTCCACCCCCGGTCACAGTTCGCGTCCCGGCCAAGGTCAACCTGCACCTGGCCGTGGGTGACGTGCGCCCGGACGGTTACCACGACCTGGTGACGATCTTCCAGGCGCTCTCGCTGGTCGACGAGGTCACCGTCGCGGTGGCCGACGAGCCCGGCGTCGAGGTGCACGGCGAAGGCGCCGACCAGGTGCCCACCGGAGCCTCCAACCTCGCCTGGCGCGCCGTCCAGCTGCTCGCCGCGCACGTCGGCAGGGACGCGGACGACCCCAAGGTCCGCGTCGTCATCCGCAAGGCCATCCCGGTCGCGGGCGGCATGGCGGGCGGCAGCGCCGACGCGGCGGCCGCGCTGGTCGGCCTGTCGGCGTTGTGGCGGCTGGAGATCAGCCGCGACGAGCTGGCCGGACTGGCCGGCAGGCTCGGCGCCGACGTCCCCTTCGCCCTGTACGGCGCCACGGCCCTCGGAACGGGCCGCGGCGAGCAGATCGTCCCGGTGCTGGGCAAGCACCAGTTCCACTGGGTGCTGGCCTTCGACCGCCGCGGACTGTCCACTCCGGACGTCTTCGACGAGCTGGACCGCCTGCGCGCCGAGGGCGACCCGCCGCGCGTCGGCGAGGTCGAGGCGGTGCTCGAGGGCCTGTCCTCCGGCGACCCGCGCCAGCTCGCGCTGCTGCTCGGCAACGACCTCCAGGCCGCCGCCGTCTCGCTGCGCCCGAACCTGCGCCGGACCCTGCGCGCCGGTGTCGGCGCCGGAGCGCTCGCCGGGATCGTGTCCGGGTCCGGGCCCACCACGGCGTTCCTGTGCGAGGACGGCGACTCGGCTGTGCGCGTGGCCGCCGAACTGGCCGGGGCGGGCGTGTGCCGCACGGTCCGCGTCGCGCACGGGCCGGTGCCCGGCGCGCGGGTGATCGCGACCGAGGAGCCGAAGCCGACGCCGCCCGAAGTGCACGCGTAGGTAGCCTTCAGCGGTACTTCTCCCCGAGTCGTGAGGTTTTGATGGCCAACCTGGTCAACCTGGAGTCCGTGTCGAAGTCGTTCGGCGTCGGGCCGTTGCTCGACAGCGTGTCGCTCGGAGTCAACGAGGGCGACCGGATCGGTGTCGTCGGCCTCAACGGCGGCGGCAAGACGACGCTGCTCGAGGTGCTGGCCGGGCTCGAGCCCGCCGACGACGGCCGCGTGTCGCGTTCGCGCGGGCTGCGGATGGCCGTCGTGACGCAGCGGACCGAGCTGCCGCACGGCTCCACCGTGCGCAACGCGGTGATCGACCCGCTCGGGTTCGAGTCCGAGCACGAGTGGGCGGCCGACGCCCGCGTCCGGTCCATTCTGGACGGACTCGGGATCACCGCGCTGGGCCTCGACTCCGTGGTCTCCACGATGTCCGGTGGCGAACGGCGCCGCGTCGCGCTCGCGGCCGCGCTGATCCAGGACCTCGAGCTGCTCGTGCTCGACGAGCCCACGAACCACCTGGACGTCGAGGGCGTGCGGTGGCTCGCCGAGTACCTGCTGGCCCGCCGGTCCGCGCTCGTCGTCGTGACCCACGACCGGTGGTTCCTCGACACGGTCTGCAACCGCACGTGGGAAGTGGTGAAGGGCAAGGTCGAGCAGTACGAGGGCGGCTACGCCGACTGGATCTACGCGCGCGCCGAGCGCCAGCGCCTCGCGGACACCCTCGAGGAGAAGCGGCAGAACCTGGCGCGCAAGGAGCTCGCGTGGCTGCGCCGCGGCGCGCCGGCGCGCACCTCGAAGCCGCGCTACCGGATCGAGGCCGCCGAGGCGCTGATCGCCGACGTGCCCCCGTTGCGCGACAAGGTCGAGCTGCTCGCGTTCGCCAAGAAGCGCCTGGGGCGCACGGTGATCGAGCTCGAGGACACCACGCTGTCCATTCCGGACCGCGTGCTGGTGCGCGACCTGACGTGGCGCATCGGGCCGGGTGAGCGGATCGGTCTGGTCGGTGTCAACGGCTCCGGCAAGACGACGTTGCTCAAGCTGCTGGCGGGGGAGCGCGAAACCGAGACGGGCAAGCGGATCCAGGGCGCGACGGTCAAGATCGCGCACCTGTCGCAGGAGCTGCTCGACCTCGACGGGTCGATGCGCGTGCTGGAGGCCATCGAGGAGGTCGCCCGCCGCGTGGTGCTCGGCAAGTACGAGATGTCCGCGTCGCAGCTGGGCGAGCGCTTCGGGTTCTCGTCGCAGAAGCAGTGGACGCCGGTGTCGGACCTGTCCGGTGGCGAGCGCCGCCGGCTGCAGCTGTGCCGGCTGCTCATGGCCGAGCCGAACGTGCTGCTGCTCGACGAGCCGACGAACGACCTCGACATCGACACGTTGCAGCAGCTGGAGGACCTGCTCGACTCGTGGGCGGGCACGCTCGTCGTGATCTCGCACGACCGGTACCTCGTCGAACGCGTCTGCGACAAGGTCGTGGCGCTCTTCGGCGACGGCGGCCTGACCGACCTGCCCGGCGGCATCGAGGAGTACCTCAAGCGCCGCGACTCGCTGCGGGACAGGGAAAGCGCCGCCGCGGCCACCCCGGCCGCCGGCAAGACGCCGTCCAACGCCGCCGACCAGCGCGCCGCCCGCAAGGAGCTGGCCCGGCTGGAACGGCGGCTGGAAGTGCTGCACAAGAAGGAGGCCGAGCTGCACGCCGCGCTCGCCGAAGCCGCGACCGAGCCCGACCGGCTGCTCAAGCTCGACGCCGAGCTCCGCGCCGTGCTGGCGGAGGAGACCGACGTCGAGGCGGCGTGGATGGTGGCGGCGGAGGTCGTGGAGGGCTGAGCCCCTCGACGGCCCGCGGCGGCCCGGGCGCGGGCTACTTGCCCCGGCGGCGCAGCTCGTTCGCCAGCTGGGGCAGCAGCTCGTCGATGAACGACGTGTCGTAGCCCTGGCCGGAGAGCAGCGCGTAGCTGAAGCGCGCCTTCATGACCTCCTCGGAGGTCGCCCCCAGCATGCCGTCGAGCGCGACGCCGATCTCCTCGAGCATCCGGTCGACCTGCGCGGTGCGGTACCCGCGCTGGCCGGCCGGTGCCTGCGGGATCCGCAGCTGGCGCAGGTCCTTCCACGACTTCACCGCGGGCATGCTGGGCATCGGGCCGGAGAGCTGCTGCTCGATCTGGCCGAGGAACGCGTCCACCTCGGTCTCGTCGTACCCGCGCCGTCCGATGAGCGGACGGGAGAACCGGATGTCGCGGACGTCCTTGCCGGTCAGGTTGTCCTGGCCGAGCAGCGTCGCCTCGATGCGGTCGAGGAACGCGTCCACCTGGGACTCCTGGTAGCCGCGGCGGCCGCGGGGAGGGCGGTGGAACGCGATGGTGCGGATGTCGGCCGCTGTGAGCTTCGGAGAGTCGACGGACGCGGGCGCGGCCGGTCGCTGCACGGGAGCCTGCTGCTGGGGGCGCTGCGGCGGTTGTGGACGCCTCTGCTGGGGTCCCTGCTGCTGCCGCGGCAGCTGCGTCGTGACGGGAGCGGGAGGCACCGCCTTGCGGGGCGGCGGCGCCGTCTCGAACATCAGGACCACGAGGTCGAGGAACGTGTCCACGTCCTCCTGGTCGTACCCGAACGTCCCGGGGGCGGACTCGCCGAACACGGCGTCCTGCACCTGCCCGGCGGTCAGGTTGTCCCTGCCCCGCAGGGTGGCCTCGATCCGGTCGAGGAAAGCGTCGATCTGACCTTCGTGGTACCCGCGGGTCCCCGGTCTGGGCTTGTGGAAGCGCACGGCGGCGACGTCGTCGGGCGACAGTCTGACCGCGGGTCTCATCGCCTGCGACGTGGCGTGCGCGCCCAGGGCCGGTGCCGAGGCCTGCTGGCGTTGCGGGGTGGACCGCAGCGTGTCGGCCACGAGCTCCATGAAGACGTTGACCTCGTTGACGTCGTAGCCGGGGTCGCGGGTCGCCGAGCTGAACTTCACGTTCAGCACGTCCTCGCGCGTCAGGGCGTCCCTGCTGCGCATGGTCGCCTCGACGCGGTCGAGAAAGGAGTCCACCTCGGCTGCGTCGTACCCGCGCTGCCCCCTGGGGGGCCGGTGGAACGCGACCAGTGCCACGTCCTGAGCGGAGAGCAGAGGAGCCGGATGCGCGGGTAGACGATGCTGCGCTCCGGGACCGCCCCGATCCACCAATGACCTCCTCCTGCGTACCTGTACTGGGGAGTATCGCGTTTCGCGTGGCATAACGTTTCGCCCTGTTGGACCAAAGGCCGCCACTACGATCGCGAACATGAGTCAGTTCGTGGATGTGATGCTGGCGACGGCTTCGAACGGCCGGGACAGGGGCATGACGACGGGTGAACCCGCCGCTCCCGTCCGCCGGACTTGGGCCGAGGTGCACGAACGCGCCCGGCGGATGGCCGGTGCGCTCGACGTGGCGCCGGGCACCGCGATCGCCGTGCTCGCCGCCGAACCAGCCGTGATCGCCCCAGCCGTGCAGGCCGCATGGCTGTGTGGTGGCAGCGTCACGATGTTGCATCAACCCACACCACGCACCGACCTGGCCGAGTGGGCCGAGGACACGCTGCGGGTGCTTGCCATGATCGACTCGCGTCTGGTCCTGCTCGGCAGCCCCTTCGACGCCCTGGCTCCCGTGCTGGACCAGCACGGGATCCCCTACCGCAGGCTGTCCGAGCTCGACGCGGAGCCGATCGCTGCTCCTGTTCCCACCCCCGAGGATGCCACGGCTCTGCTGCAGTTGACGAGTGGGTCGACCGCGGATCCCAAGGCGGTGCGCATCACACACCGCAACCTGATGGCCAACGCGGAGGGAATGCGCATCGCGGCGGCGCTCGACCCCGCCTCCGACGTGATGGTGTCCTGGCTGCCGTTGTTCCACGACATGGGGATGGTCGGGTTCCTGACCGTGCCGATGTTGTTCGGGCTGGAACTGGTGAAGGTCACCCCGGTCGACTTCCTGTCGCGCCCCACGCTGTGGGCCGACCTGATCACCCGCCACAAGGGCACGATCACCGCCGCGCCGAACTTCGCCTACGCGATCGTGGCCCGCCGGCTGGCCTCGTCGTCGGACACGTTCGACCTGTCCTCGATGCGGCTCGCGCTGAACGGCGCCGAGCCGATCGACCCCGCCGCCGTGGAATCCTTCGTCGCGGCCGGGGCCCGGTTCGGACTGCGCCCGGAGTCCGTTCTGGCCGCTTACGGCATGGCGGAGACCACGCTGGGCGTCGCCTTCGCGCCGCTGTTCACCGGTCTGTCGGTGGACACCGTGGACGCCGATGCCGTGGAGGCGGACCGCCGTGCCGTGCCGTCGCCGACCGGCCGGGCGTTCCCGCTGCTCGGGCCGCCGTTGCCGGGGCTGGAGCTGCGGGTGGTGTCGGACTCGGGCGAGGTGCTGGGCGTCCGGGACGTGGGCGAGCTGCAGATCCGCGGCGAGGCCGTCACGCCCGGCTACCTCACCGTGGACGGTCCTCTGGCCACTCAGGACGATGAGGGCTGGCTGTCCACGGGGGACCTCGGGTACCTGGTGGAGGACGGCCAGGTCGTCGTCTGCGGGCGGCGCAAGGACGTCATCATCATGGGCGGGCGGAACATCTACCCGACCGATGTGGAGCGTGCGGCCTGCTCGGTCGAGGGCGTCCGTCCCGGCAACGCGGTCGCGGTGCGGCTCGACGCGGGAACCCAGCGCGAGCGGTTCGCGGTGGTGCTGGAGTCGAAGTCCGCCGGGGACGCCGAAGCCGAGAAGGACCTGGTCAAGCAGGTGACGGCGCGGGTCGTGGACGCGGTCGGGCTGCGGCCGTTCGCCGTGGTGGTGCAGCCGCCGGGGACGTTGCCGAAGACGCCGTCCGGCAAGCTGCGCAGGTCCGCGGCGGCCGCGTTGGTCTAGCCGCGGGCTAGTGGAAGGCGTTCTGCGCGGCTTCGAGGCCCCGGGTGACCAGGGCCTCGGCCGCGTCGGCCGCCCGGTCGACCTCCAGCGCGAGCTGCTTGCGCTCGACCGTGGAGAAGTCCTTGAGGACGTAGTCGGCGGGGTCCTGGCGGCCTGACGGGCGGTCCACGCCGAAGCGCAGGCGGTGGTAGTCCTTGGTGCCCAGGGACTTCGTGATCGAGCGGAGTCCGTTGTGGCCGTTGTCGCCGCCGCCGAGCTTCATGCGCAGCTGGGCGAACGGCAGGTCCAGCTCGTCGTGGACCACGACGACGGTGGTGGGCTTGAAGAACTTCACGGCGCTCGCGACCGGGCCGCCGGAGAGGTTCATGAAGCTGCTGGGCTTCGCGAGGACGACCCGGTGGCCGGACAGGCGGCCCTCCACGATCTCGGCGCCCGACTTGTGGGCCTTGAACTTGCCGCCCGTGCGCGCGGCCAGCTCGTCGAGGACCAGGAAGCCGATGTTGTGGCGGTTGCCCTCGTACTTCGGGCCCGGATTGCCCAGCCCGACGATGAGGGCGAGGTCAGCGTCCACGGAACCGCAACTCCTGCTCGAGGTCGTCCAGCAACGTGTCGACGGCCTGCACCTGGTAGCCCTTGCCCAGCAGACCGGACGTGGTGCTGAACCGGGTGTTGCGGACCTCGGTGGAGGTCATGGCGCCCCGGCCGTCCAGGTTGGCCGCGGCACGGGCCACGAAGGCGTCGACTTCGGCGCGATCGTAGCCGGTGCCGGACTTCGGCAGCTTGCGCCCGCGCAGGTCCTCGCCGGAGTTCAGGCCCGTGGGCGGCACGATGCCGTTGCGGACCTGGAACTCCAGCAGGTGCAGGACGCCGTCGACGCTCAACGGGTCGTAGCCGTTCGGGACCGTGGCGAACCGGACGGTGCGCACGTGGTCCGGGTCGAGCCGCATCCGGCCGGCCAGCGCGTCGGCGATGATCAGCAGGAACTCGTTCACCTGACCGGGGTCGTAGCCCTGGCGCTTGCGGCGGAACGTCTTCGACCTCACGTCGGTCGGGCTCAGGTACTGCAACGGCGCGCCTCCCCCCTCGTGAGGGGGTGGCGCGCCGTCTGTGCGGCCCGACGTGATGGGGCTCAGCTCTCCTCGGTGGCCTCAGGCGCCTCGGCCGCAGCCTCGTCGCCCTCGAGCTCCGCCGCGGACGGCGCCTCGTTGACGGCCACGATCAGGGCCTCGGCGTCGGTGACCAGGGTGGCGCCCTTCGGCAGCTCCAGGTCGCCGGCGTGGATCTGGGTGCCGGCCTCCTTGCCCTCGATCGAGAGCTCGACCTGCTCCGGGATGTTCAGGGCGTCCGCCTCCACGCTGATGGTGGTGGCGTCCTGCGTGACGAGCGTGCCGGAAGCGGCCTCACCGGTCACGACGACCGGGATGTCGACGGTGACCTTCTCGCCCCGCTGGACGAGGAGGAGGTCGACGTGCTCGATGTAGTTCTTGATGGGGTGCGTGGTGACGGTCTTGGTGAGCGCCAGCTCGTTCCCGCCGTCGAAGGCGAGGGTGAGGACGGCGTTCTGACCGTGCTCGCGGACGACACGGGCGAACTCGAGCGCCGGCAGGGCCAGGTGCTTCGGGTCGGAACCGTGGCCGTAGAGCACCGCGGGGATCTTGCCGGCGCGACGGGTACGGCGGGCGGCGCCCTTGCCGAATTCGGTGCGCTGCTCAGCGGCGAGACGGACCTCGGACACGGTGGGGTACTCCTTACAAGTCTGGCCTTGTACGTCGGGGCGGTGCACAAGTGTGTTCGCGGGTGAGGCTTGGTGGTGGCCTGCGGCGGCGAGCAGCGCGGAAACGGGTCAACACGCGCGGCATCAAGCCACCGCGTCGATCACGCCGAGCTGGGAGCTCGCCCTCGCCGAGGCAACCCGACCAGTGTAGGTGAGTCGGTGGTGGGGAGGCCAATCGGGGGTGGGTGGGGTGGTTTTCGCAGTTCAGGCTGGGTGGCTGGCTTGCTTGGGGCGGGGCGGGGCGGGGCGGGGCGCGGCCGGGCGGGTGGCTGGCTTGTCTGGGGCGTGACGCGGCCGGGCGGGTGGCTGGCTTGCTTGCGGCGAGTTCTGTTGCGTGCTTCCCCTCAGGGGCTCTGCCCCCGAACCCCCGGCAATCTGATCGGGGGCACCGCGCCCTCGGCGGGTTGATGGCACGCCTGTTTCGTTGGGCGGCTGCGCGTTGCGTAGGTGCTTGCGTTGCGGTGGAGTCCCCGTCACAAGCCGCACCAGAAGCTGGCCACACGCGAGGAGGGGTGTCA
>NZ_JBHXCW010000062.1:0-35834 GCF_042725365.1 Lentzea sp. NPDC060358
GGTTACGGTGTGGGAGAGTAGGTCGCCGCCGAACTTAATTTGCCCTGCGGGTCGAGCGCCACAAGCGCTCCCCGCAGGGCTTTTTTTGTGTTTCGGATCCAACGCTGTGGTCGCCGCGGCGGCTGACCGGGTGACGCCCTCCCGGCGAGCGGGTGACGCGAGTCAAGGCCGGCTTCCCTGTCCCTACCGTGATCGTCATGAACGAGCAGTGGGCAGGGGAGGCACCTTTGCGGTGGCGAGCGCGCAGGAGGCGGGGCAGGCACGCCCGCGAGCCCGCGCCGTCCTCGCAGTCGCTCCTGTCCGCAGTGCTCGGCGTCGTGCTGCTGGTGTGCCTGATCCTCCTCCTGCTGACGTACCTCTAGCGGGACTGCAGTGCGCCGAACGCCACGGGCAGTGCACCATCACGAGCCGGCGGTCGGCGCCAGGAGCCTGGACGACGACCAGGTGGATGGTCGTGGATCCAGGTCACCCTGTCGGCGCTGAACACGGGAGCGCCGTTCCCCGTTGGTGAAGCGAGACCAATGCCGCATCGGGGAACGGCGCTTCACCCGGCGGACGGCCGGCTACACGTCGCTCTTCTCGACCGGGACGGGACGCAGGTCCCCGGTCGGGAACCGCCGCTCGTTGCGCTCGATCTTGGCGAACGCGGCCTCGACCAAGTCGACGCCCAGCTTGTCCGCCAGCCGCGTCAAGTAGTGCATCACGTCCGCGAGCTCGTCCCGCACGTTCCACGCGAGCTCCGGGTCCTCCATCGCGTTCTGCGCCTCTTCCGGCGTCAGCCACTGGAACAGGTCGGTGAGCTCGCCGACCTCCCCCGACAACGCCATCACCAGGTTCTTGGGCGTGTGGTACCTGTCCCAGTCACGGGCCGCGGCGAACGCCCGCAACGCATCCCTCAGGTCCACAAGGTCACGCTCACTCATGTCCACTGAGTACCACGTGGACGAACGAGCAAGGACGTCGGCCGATCAATCATGGATCGTCCGTATCAATGTTGATTGGCTCGAATCATGTCAACGTTGAGCGCAATCAACCCTTCCATGGCCGACGGCAGCGTCCTGGTCCTGGGAGCCACCGGCAAGACCGGTCGTCGCGTCACCGGCCTCCTCGGCCCGGTGGCCCGGCCCGCGTCGAGGTCGTCGGCCACGAGGTTCGACTGGTCGGAACCCGCCACCTGGGAGCCGGCGGTCGCCGGCACCACCGCCGTCTACGTCGTCCCACCGGAGAACCCGGCACTGCTGGCCGAGTTCGTGCCGCTGGCGGTGCGGTCCGGTGTCACCGGACTCGTGCTGCTGTCGATGCGCGGCGCCCCCGACGACGACCCGTTCGAGGCGGCGGTCATGAGCTCGGGTGCCGGGTGGACGGTGCTGCGGCCGACCTGGTTCATGCAGAACTTCGACGAAGACCTGTTCGCCGAGCCCGTCCGGCACGGTGAGGTCGCCGTTCCCGCCGGGCAGGGCGTCCACCCGTTCATCGACGTCGCGGACATCGCCGAGGTCGCCGTCGCCGCCCTGACCCGCGACGGCCACGCCGGCCAGACCTACGAGCTGAGCGGGCCGGAGGCGTTGTCGTTCACCGAGATGCTGGCGCGGATCACCGCGGTGACCGGCAAACCCGTCCGCTACACCGACGTCGGCCCCGACGAGTTCGCCGCCTCGCTGCGCGGTCTCGGCTACCCGGACGAGATCGCCGACCTGGTCACGATGCTGCTCGTGCGCATCCGCACGGGAGAGGAGGCGCACCTGTCGGACGGCGTGCAGCGGGTCCTCGGCCGCGAGCCGCGCACGTTCGCGGACTACTTGGGCAGCAGCAGCTTCGCGTGAAGGCCGCGCGTGCCCTCGTTGGTGATGACCGCTTCGCAGAGCGCGCGCCCGGTGCGGGAGCGCCACTCCTGCACCATCCCGTTGTAGCGCAAGCCCGACGCATGGGTGAGCTGGCCGATGCGTTCGCCTTCGAGCAACACCTCAAGGGTGTGTTCGCCTGTGTGGGGGCCCTTCGTGACGCGGCAGTCCTTGAGTTCCGCGATGACATGGACTGGAGTGCGGCCGTTGACCACCCGGTGCAGCACGTGCTGATGCGCTTCCTCGTCCGTGATGGGCACCTGGTGTTCGGCGGGCAACGTCGGTGCCGTGCCGAGGACCTCGTGGTCGAGCAGCAGAAGTCGCGGTGCGCCTAGATGCAGGTGCACCGCGAAGCGCGGACCATCGGTCAGGATCCGGGCCGGGCACGAGCCCAGTTCGCCGCGGTCGGCCAGTTCGAGCAGCAGCGGCTGGTAATCGGCCGCCTGGTCGCCCCGCAGGTAGCCGGCGGTGACCGCCGAGCCGTCGCCGCGCAGCAGGTCGACCCGCACGGTCCTCCCGGACTCCGGCACGAGGACCGCGGTCGCGGGGACGGCTCCGTCGACCCTGTGCGTGGACGAGTGCCGGGCGATCTCGGCGAGGACGTCCTGGTGGTTGCTCTCGCCGACGATCGCGATGCGCCCGGCCGTCGACAGCCGGCGGAGGCGGGAGCGGGTGCGCGTCGGGGTGATCGGTTCCGAGGCGTGGTTGTGCTTGGTGCCGGCGAACATCAACGCGAACAACGCGAGGCCGATGACGAAGCCGAGCGGGCCGAACGCGACGGTGAGGACCAGCGCGAGGACGGCGACGGCGATGAGTACGGCTGCGGGCGAGGGCTCTGTGCGCTGCTGCATCGTCATGGGGCATCCTCACGACTCGGCGTCCCGTCACTCTCAGTGTCGGTTACGCCGGAGGATGTGTTTCACAAATCGCTCGTTTGGCCTAATACAACGGGCTGATAACTCCAACCTGTAATTGGCCGGTGACGCGGATCGGGGTCATCGGCCAGCGGAGAGCACGGGTTCTCCTCGGCGAGCTTCTGCGTCGCACCGGCGGAGACCCACGCCCGCCCGGTGCCGTAGGAGATCGCGCCGAAGAAGAGCGCACCGAACAGGAAACCCCAGCCGTCGGTGAAGACGCGGAACACCGAATAGCCGGTCATCGCCACCGTGAGGACGCTCAGCACGAGCAGCACGTGGTGGCCGCCGTGCCGGACCTTGCGCTGACCGGTCTGGGAGAGCTGGGCCTCGCCGAGGTCCCACAGCTTCTTGGCGCTCGCCCAGCGCGCGCTCTCCAGCGGCGGCCGCGGCTCCGGCTTGGCCCGCGCCTGCGCGCGCTCGACGACCAGGCGCAGCGCCGCGTCGACGTCGTCCACGGGCACCAGCCACTCCTGCCCGGAGCCGATGACCCGCAGCGCCGGTCCCGGGGTGATGGTGAGTTCGCTGGTGTTGCCGAACCGCCACTGCGCGGGCGCGTCCACCACCCCCGCCTCGACGTGGCCGATCCGGTCGAACGGGATCGCGACCCGGCCGACCGGCGACTCCCGGTACCGGGGAGGGGGGAGCCTGTCGAGCAGCAGCCGGCGCGACTGCACCCGCAGCCGGCCTCCGCCGCGAAGTCCGATGAGGACCTCGACGGCCGAGCGCCGCACGTCGCCGCTGATCGGCCGCGACACGATCCGCGCCGCGAGCCGGGCCAGTCCCCACGACACGAGCGGCAGCGCCACACCCAGTGCGATCGCCCAGCCGGTACCGGTGACCAGGCCGACGAACGCCGTCGGCACCGACGGCAGCAGCGAGATCCGCGGCCACGCCGCCGTCCTCCACCACAGTCCCGCGAAGAGCAGGAACGCCACCGGCACCGGCCAGAACCCGGCGAGCGCCGTGACGTTCCCGACGAACCCGGCGACGAAGTCGAACTCGGCCGGCTCGCCCGGCAACGACCGCTGGAACAGGTACGACGACAGCGTCAGGTACCCGAACGGCACGCCGGCGCAGCTCAGCACGATGAGCGGAACCGCGGCGAGGTACCGCAGGAACATCATCCGGTTCGTTCCCCCTCAGTGGACCAGGGTGAGACGAGCCCGTCCCTTCGGTCCGCGTTCGCCGCCACCCGGCAGCGCGGTCAGGACCAGCCCGAACACCAGCCCGTTGAGCTCTTCGAGGCCCAGGTTCAGCTCTTTGGCGACGTGCAGCGGCGTCGTGCCGTTCTCGCGGAGGACCCGGAAGACCTTGGTGAGCAGCTTCGAGGGCTCCCGGCGCGTCATGCCGCCGTGCGCGAGGCTGAGCACGTTCGCCCGCAGCACGAACCGCTCCCTCGCGACGTGCCAGTGCCGGTGGTCGGTGCCCCGCAGCTCCTGCCGCGGCATGAGGAACTCGGCGGCGAACTCGTGCGGCTCCGCGTGCCCGAGCAGCACCGCGAGCTGCACGGCCGCGTCGAACCGGGCCTGCTCCGGCGTCGCCGTGGGGGTGAGGAACACGTACGGCGTTCCGTTGTGCCAGCACGAGAACGCTTCCTGTGCGACGCAGTCGACCGGCAGCGAGAACACCCGCACCCCGTGCGACTCGAGCAGCTGCACCATGTTGGGCGCCGGGCTGTGGTCGAGCCGCCAGCTCAGGCGCGTGCCGTCCGGCGACGTCCTGGGCGGTGGCAGGTCCGGCTGGGGCAGCACGAAGAGGCGCTCGAGCCACCCGTTGAACTCGATCGCCAGCTGGGCCGCCGCCGTCGCCTGCGCGTCGGGCGGCGCGTTCTGCGGCCGGGGCGGTTCCGGCGCCGCGAGGAACGCCTCCGGGAACCCGAGAGCCCCGGCCAGCGCCTCCACGGTGACGGCCTTGGGCCGGCGCACGCCGCGCTCGTACTCACCTATCGCCCGCGCCTGCACGCCGGCCTTGCGCGCGAGCTCGGCAGCGGTGAGACCGCGCCGGCAGCGGGCGAGCGTGAGTCGCGAGGGCGTGAGCATGATCGGGCAATTGTGGCCCTCGCCGCGCCGCCGTGCGAGGCGGGTCTCGTGAAGTGGACGGTCAGCAGGTCACGGCGATCCGGCGGCGGGGACCACGCACCTCACCGCCGCAGCGCGACCGGGAAGTCCACCTCCTCGGGGCCGTCCGCGGTGGGCGTCGCGCGCTGCGGGAACTCCATCGGCGGCAACACGATCCGGTGCGCCCACCGGTCGATGACCTGGTTCTGCGGCGTGGGCTCCGGCTGCGACACCTCCCGGTAGACCACGAGCCGGTCCTCCAGCTGCACCGGGTACGTGACGAGGAACCACAGCTTGAACCCCTCGCTGCGCACGTTCTCGAACAGCGCGAACTGGTCGTGGTCGTTGTCCCGCATCATCGCCGCGATGGCGGGCCCCTTCGCGTAGTCGCTGCGCAGGGGCGCGCCGGGCGAGCCCGTGCCGCGGTTGCCCTGCAACGTCCCGAGCAGGATCGGCCGCGTCGGGTGCCGGACCAGCCCGGCGTTCCAGTGGTCAAGCCGCTGCCACCCCTCGCCGGCCAGCAGCTGCCGCAACGTGCCGACCCGGTGGATCCAGTCGAGCAGCCCGGGGGCGTTGGTGGGCCCGAACGGCGGCGAGGCGCCGCGCGCGTCGATGCCGGCGGCGATGGCGCGGTCGAGGACCTGCCGGCGCAGCCCCAGCTCGGCGAGCCGCTCGTCGGTGCCGGGGGTGAGCTTGCGGAAGGCGGCGTTGGTCATGGCTCGACGGTAGCGACGGGGTCTGACAATTCCGGGAGACTGAGGTCGTGTACCGCTACGTCGACGCAGGACCGGCACCCGCCGCCTCGTCGGAGGCTACGTCCGGGGTGATGCGCAGGACCCGCCGGACCGGCACGGCTCCGGAGCTCGCGGTGCGCAGGGCGCTGCACCGCAGAGGGCTGCGGTACCTGGTGGACGTCTCCCCGCCCGGCACCAACAGGCGCCGCCGCGTCGACGTGCTGCTGCGTGGCGCCCGGATCGCGTTGTTCGTCGACGGCTGCTTCTGGCACTCGTGCCCGGAGCACGGGCAACTGCCGAAGGCGAACCGCGAGTGGTGGCGGGTGAAGCTGCACGGGGTGGTGGTCCGCGACCGCGACACCGACGGCCAGCTCACCGCGGCGGGCTGGCTCGTGGTCCGGGTCTGGGAACACGAAGACCCGGACGAAGTCGCCGTCCGGGTCGCCGCGCTCGTCGCGTCCCGCTCGCTCAGGCCGCCACCGGCGTGAGCTGGTGCAGCACGTCCCGCTCACCCAGCCGCTCCTGCGCCCACTCCACCACCGCGCTCTCCTGCGCGAAGAGCACGATCTGCCGGTCCTCCGACAACCGCAGCAGCAGGTCGAGCACGGCCCGTGTGCGGGTGTCGTCTGCCTGCACCGTGACGTCGTCCAACAACAACGGGCACGTCTCGGTGGCGAGGTGCTGGGCCAAGGCCACGCGCAGGAGCAGGTAGACCTGCTCGGAGGTGCCCAGAGAGAGGTGCGACGCCTCGCACCACGTGCCGGAGGAGGAACACACGCTCACGGTCAGGGATGCGGAGTCCACTGCCGCGTCCACGTAACGGCCGTCGGTCACGAGGGGCAGCCACGTTCGCAGGGTCGACTCCAGGGCCGGGGCGATCGTGCTGTGCACCTTCTCGCGGGCCGCGGTCAGGTAGCGGGACGCCAGGTCGATGGCCTCGACCTCGGCGGTCACCCCGGCCAGCTCGGCGGCGGCGACCTGGACCGCCTCCTCCGCGTCCGGGACGCTCGGCAGGCCGCGGGACATCTCCGCCACGGTCGCCGCCAGCGCCTGGGCGGACTCGGCCAGGGACGGGTCCACCTGCTCGCACGTCGCGTAGCGGGAGGCCTCCTCCAGCAGGGTGGCGTGGTGGGTCTGGGCCGCGGAGAGGGTGGCTTCGAGGTCGTCCAGGGTGCCGTCGGCGCGCAGTGCCTGCAGCTCCGCCCACGCGTTGCGTTCCTCTTCCGCCTCGCGGAGCAGGTCGTCCCAGCCGCGCTGCCACTCGGCGATGGCGCGGAGCAGGTCCTCCGGGCGTTCGCCGGTGCGGCCGATGGCGGTCACGGCGTGGCGTAGCAGGGCGACGGCCCTGGTGTGCGCGACGGTGGCCTCGGTGACGGCGGCCTCCGCCTGGCGGCGGTCGGCCAGGGCCTGCAGGAGGTACGGGCGCTGGGCGGCCATCGAGGCCTGGCGGGCGCGGACCTTGCAGTCGGTCTCGTAGTCCACCAGCAGGTCCGGCACGGACATCGCCGCGTCCACCCTGCCGCGGGCCGCGAGCTCTACGCGGACGGCCTTCTCGGTGCGCGCCACCTCGCACACCAGGTCGGCGTGCTCGGCCTCCCAGGCCGCGCGGTTCGCGAGGCGCCACAACGTCTCGCGGTCCGCCGGCACGCCCAGGGAGGCGCACGCCGCGACGGCCTCGTCGTTGCTGCGGACCGCTTCGGACGCCACGGCGCGCCGGCCCTCGGCCTCGGCCAGGGAGCGGTCGGCGGTGAACAGGCGGCCGCGTGCTTCCGTCGCGGCGGCGGCCTGGTCGGCGGCGAAGGCCACGGCCGCCTCACGGGCGGGCGCGTTGCCCCGGGACAGGGCGCCGCCGGTGCCGGCGACCAGCGCGGCCACCAGCACACCCGCCGCGGCCAGTTGCTGGTCCACCATGAACAGCAGCAGGCCCACCAGCGTCGTCAGGCAGCTCAACGCGATCAGGGCGTTGCGCAGGAACGGGTTCGGCAGCGCGATCTCCTGCACGCGGGCCGCGGCCACGTCGGCCTCGACCTGCGCGCGGGCGGCGGCCCCGGCGGCCTCCTCCCGCGCCTGGCGGGCGCCGTCCACCTCGATCGACGCGGTGGTCAGGCGGGCCCCGCCGGTCGGGTCCAGCCGGGTGGCCAGACCGCGCAGCACCGACGGCTCGGCGGACGTCGGCGGCGACGGCATGCGTTCGCGGTGCGCCGAGGCGACGGCGGACGCGGTCTCGTAGGCCGTGGCCACGACGCGGAGCTCGTCGTCCAGCGCGGTCTCGCCGACCGGGATCGCGGGCAGCGCCCTGAGCTCGGCCTCCAGCGCCGCGGCCGACGGACCGGTCAGCACGCGCGGGGTCGGGGCCGCACGCCACGCCGCGAGCGCGCGGTTCACCACGTGCGTCAGCTCCTCCTGCGCGGCCAGGCCGGACGGCGGCGAGTCGCCGAAGCGGTCCTGCAACGTCGTCAGGCGCGCCATCCGCGTCGTCAGCCCGTCGAGGACCGCGGAGTGCTCCTGCACGGCCAGGCGGGCGCGGGCGGCGGCCGCAGACCTGGCCTGCGCGCCCAGTTCCAGGTACCGGGCGTGCGCCCGGCGCGCGGCACCCAGGTCCGTCTCGGCCTCGCGCAGGCGGTTCGTGGCCTCGCGCAACGCGTCGACCGGCGCGGTCAGCCGCTGCAACGCCTGCTCCACCGTGCCGTCGGTGCCCGCGGTGGCCGCGGCCCGGCGCAGGTGGTCCTGCAGGCCGTCGGCCTCGTCCAGCACGCTCAGCAGCGCGGCCTGGTCCACGCACGCGGTGGCGGCGAACGACGTGCGGTCGAGCCCCAGCCGTTGCGCCACGTCCGGCGCGGAGTCGTCGTTGAGGTCACGGTCCACGGCGACCACCTCGCCGGACTCGAGCGACACCATCGCCGCCACCCGCCACGACTCGCCCTGCCACGGGCGGTGCCGCGCCGACGGGTCGCCGCACAACGCCGCGCGGATCGCCGCGTGCCACGACGACTTCGCGGACTCGTTCATCCCGGACACCACGGTCAGTCCCGGCGCGAGCGGCAACGTCCTGTCGTGCAACGGCCCGAACGCGTGCGCGGTCACCGACTCGATCTTCATCGTTCCTCCAGCGCGCGCAGTCCGGTCGCGAGCACGCGGCTCCGCAACGACGTCTCCAGCGACTCGTCCGCCAGCACGTCCCGCACGAACTGGCCGCGCACGGTCCGTTCGGCTGCCACGGCGTCGAAGTCCAGCAACGGGAACGCCTTCTCCGAGTCGAGCCAGTCGAGCGACTTCGACGCCGACACGTCGAACACCTCGCGCGACACCGAACCGTCGTCGTGCACGGTGCACAGCACGGCCCCGCGTTCGCCGGTCTCGCCGGGCGTCAACGGGTCCGGGTTGCCGGGGAACGTGTGGTGCTCGGCGTGTTCGGGCGTGTGCACGTGCCCGAGGAACGCGTGGTCCAGGCCGGTGATCGTGACGTCGTCGGGCGCGGAACCGTGGCACAGCGCGAGGTTCACGCCGCCGCGGTTCACCGCGAAGCCGTCGAGGAAGTCCTTCGCCGGGCCGGGCCCGACGTGCGCGGCGCCCCAGAGCGTGACGCCGTCGGCGATCTCCACGGGCGTCAGCGACCCGGAGGAGAACACGTGCACGTTCGGTGTCCAGTCCACCTGCCGGTAGACCGACTGCGGCCCGTACCAGTCGTCACCTCCCGGGGCCAGGAACACCGGCACCGCGCAGTCGAACGACGACCGCAGGAACGAGGCCGTGGTGGGGGAACAGCGGTCGTGCTCGTACAGGTCGCCGGCGCAGAGCACCGCGTCGACTTCGTTCTCCTGGGCGAGATCGACGATGCGGCCCAGCGTGTCGCGCAACGCCTTGCGTCGCGCGGGACCCGCGTTGGGGAAGCGGGTGTCCAGGTGCAGGTCCGCGAACAGCAGCAGTTTCACCGGTGCCTTCAGTGGAGTTCGATGGTGCCGAACAGGGTCAGGGTCGACTGCAGAGCCGCGACGACGTCGGCGGTGTCGGCGTGCCAGCCGCGCAGCTCGTCGATCGTCGGGGTCAGCTCGTAGCCGTGGTGGCGGATCGCGCGGCTCAGGGCGTGCCACAGCTGGGAGGTCTCGTAGGCCACGTCGGCGTCGACGTGCGACGGCAGGCTCAGCAGCAGCGCGTGCACCGGGTGGTCGGTGTGCTCCGCACCGCAGGCGCGCGCCACCGACCGTTCCACCGCCGTGCGCAACAGCTCGGCACAGCACCGGATCCGCACACCGTCGAGCTGGTCCGGACGTGCCAGCAGGTTCGCGACGCACGTGAGCCGGTCCTGCACGTCCGGGGGGAGCGTCATCTCTGCAGCCACCCGGCAAGCAGTTCGGTGTCCCGGATCAGCACGTCCAGGTCTCCGCTGTCGCCGCCTACCCGGCACGCCTGCAGCAGGTCTACCGCCCATGATCCGACCACGTCCTCGAGGTGGGGCATCAACTTCGCCGGTTCCGCGTGCTCGTCGAGCACGGCCAGCGCGATCGTCTGCTTCGTCGTCAGCGCGCCTTCCAGCACGCGTTCGACCTCGGCGTGCGGGGTGCCGCGGCTCAGCCGCTCACGGCGGAACCGGGCGTGCGACGCCGCTTCCAGGGCCGCCCGGCAGCACGACGCCACCAGTTCGGCGCGCAGCGCGTCCGGCAGGTCCTCGTCCACCCGCATCGCGCGGGCGTCGTTCAGGCACCGGCCGACGGGGTCGTCGGACATCCGCACCTGCACCACGGACTCCTCGCCGCGGCAGACCTCCCAGACCGTGGCCGAGAGCCGCAGCCGCCGCAACGCCTCCACGAGCCGTTCGTCGTGCGTGAAGACCACGACCTGGCGGGTGAGGCCGACGTCGGCGAGCACCTGCGCGAGTCCGTCCACTTTGGACGGGTCCATCGCCTGCACGGGGTCGTCGATCATCACGAACCGGAACGGGCTCTCGTCCACCATGGCGCGCGGCAGGAACAGCGCGAGCCCCAGCGAGTGCAGCTCGCCCTGGCTCATCACCGCGAGCGCCGAGTTCGAGACGCCGTCGACCGACACGTCCAGCTCGACGTTGCGGGTGCCGCCGAGCCGCACCGCGCCCAGGTCGACGTTGCTCTGCTGGCGCAACCGGTGCCAGATGCGCTGCGACTCCTTGGCGAACGGCGCGATGCGCTCCGACCGCAACGTCGCCGCGGCCTTGTGGATCCAGTTCTCCGCCTCCGTCACGTCGGCGAGCACCTCGGAGTCCGCGAGCGCCTGCTGCGCCTGGGAGTGCCACTCGAACAGCGCGACCGCCATCGGCCGCCACACCAGGTCGCGCCGGTCGATCTGCTCGCGCGCCACGGACTTCAGCTGCTCCACCGCCACCACCAGCTCGGCGTGGCGGTCGAAGGCCTCCTGGCGCAGCCGCACCGGGTCGTCGATCGACGCGCACGCCTCCCAGGCCTGCCACGCCTGCGACACCGCCGTCGTGTCGAGGATGCCCTGGATCTCCTGGAGCACCTCCGGCACCGGCACGCACAACCCCCGCACCGCCGCGACCGCGAGGTCCAGCTCGTCGGCGGCGTCGTGCAGCTCCGCGGCGGCCCTGGCGAGGTGCTCGGCGCGCTGCCGGGCCTTCACGAGCCACATCCCGTCGAGCCGGCCGAGGTCGCACACCGGGCACGTCTTCGCGCCGCCGGACTCCTGCAGCTGGATCGCGAGCCGCAGGATCTCGCTGGAGCGCAACGAGTCCTGCGCGTTGGCGGTCGCCACGGCGGTCACGGCGCCGAGTGCGGCGTCGAGCTTCTCGCGGCACCGGACGACCTCGTCGTCGGGCGGCAGGGCCAGGTCGACGACCTGGTGCAGCAGGCCGGTGCCATTGCCGACGTCCGTGCCGAGCGCGAGGTCCGCGATGGCGTCGAGGTCGGGGGAGGAGCTGCCGAGCAGCTCGGCGGCGCGGCGGGCCCGTTCGTCCGGCGACGCGGCCAGCTCCGCGCGGACGCGTTCCCGCCGGTCGTAGGGCCGGGCGACGACGTCGGCGAGGCGTTTGCGGTGCTCGGCGAGCGACTGCTGCGCCTCGGTGATCGCCTCCAGGCCGAGGAAGCGGTGCATCGCCTCGTAGAGGTCCTCCGGCTGGGCGTCGAGGACGGTCCCCAGCTCGCTGTAGGGCAGGAACGGCCGGTAGGTCTCCAGCGCGTCGTGCCAGCGCAGGTCGTCGAACGGCTCGCCGTCCTGCGTCCACTCGCCCTGCCCGATCTCCTCCTCCGGCGACCAGGACCTGCGGATCGTCGTCCGGCCCGGCCGCGCGGCCTGCACGAGGTCCAGCTCGACGGCGGTGTCGGCCTGGTGCAGGTTGCGCCAGCCCTGCCGCCACACGTCGTGCCGCGCACGGGTCCAGCGGGCGTTGTAGCCGGTCAACGCCAGTTCCGCGGCTTCGGCGAAGCTCGACTTGCCCGAACCGTTGCGTCCCGTGACGACGGTCAGCCCCGGGCCCGGCGCCAGCGGCAGCCGTGCCTGCGGGCCGATGCCGCGGAACCCGCGCACGCGGATCTCCGACACGAAGATGCCGTGGCCGGGGCCGTCGGTCTTCTCCCTCGGGGTCTCCTCCTGCACGGGCGCACCGCTCAGCGCGCGGTCCAGTGCCGCGACGCCGCGGCACGCCGCGAGCACCAGTTCTGCCGCACGTGGGGTGAGATCGTCCTTGGCCAGTCTCCCGGCCATCAGTTCGAGTAACCCGGCTTCACCCGCCACGGTCACATTTCCTCCAGCTGCAACCACTCGATAGGGCGGCAACCTAGGCAGCAAATGGGACCTACTGGTGAGTACTCACACGATCGAGTGGTGTTACATAGGGTGACTGAAGTAGTCCGCCCTCGTCAGGGCCCCCACACTTCCAGGGCCCTGATCACGAAGTACGCGTCCGGCACGTAGGTGCCGTGCTTCGGGTAGGTGGTGAACTCGGCCTCGGTGGAGCAGTTCTCGCGCTGGTACACGCTCGCGTCCCTGCTCAGGCGGTTGACGAAGGACCTGCCGACGATCGAGAGCGGGATGCACTCGTCGGGGTTCGCCGATTCCAGGTCGAGGCGCTGCACCGTGCCGGTGTAGTCCGGTCCCGTCCACACGCAGAACTCGCCCTTGTCGCAGGACTTGTCACTCTGCGCTACGGCGACCCCACTGGAGGCGACCGCTCCGGCGGTGATCGCCAGGGCGGTGATGAGGCTCTTCGTCGGCATGGGCGCACCTCTCGTCGGGGACGAGTGTGCGTCCGTTCGGGTCAATCGGCCAGACGATCTTGGAGCGCCTTCGCGTCGCGCGGCGCGTAGGCCTTCGCGTCGTTGTCGAAGTAGACGAACACGTCGCCGTGCTCGGCCCAAGCGCGCACCTTCTCGGCCCACAGGTCGAGGCCTTCGGCGGTGTAGCCGCTGACGTACAGCTCGTCGTGGCCGTGCAGCCGGACGTAGACGAAGTCGCTCGTGACCTCCTCGATCAACGGGTACTTGCCGGCCGCGTCCGCGACGACGAGCGCGATGTCGTGCCGCCGCAGCAGGTCGACGAACTCGGGCGTCCGGTAGCTCTCGTGGCGGATCTCGAGGGCGTGGCGCACCGGCCGCTCGGCGTCCGTGGTCGTGTGCGCCGGGTCGACGCGGTGGTCGTGCCGCTTCGCGATCTCGGCGGCCTCGGTGGTGGTGCGGGGGAGACCTGCGAAGAACCCTGTGAGCAGGTCCGCGTCGAACTTCAGCGTCGGCGGGAGCTGCCAGAGGACCGGGCCGAGCTTCGGGCCCAGGGCGAGCACGCCGGACGCGAGGTAGTTCGAGAGCAGCTCGCTGCCGTCCTTCAGGCGCTTCATGTGGGTGATGAAACGGCTGCCCTTCACCGAGAACACGAAGTCGTCCGGCGTCTCGGCGGCCCACCTCAGGTAGCTCGACGGCCGTTGCAGCGAGTAGAACGAGCCGTTGATCTCGACCGAGCCGAGTTGCTCGCTCAGGTAGGCCAGCTCGCGCTTCTGCGTGACGCCCTTCGGGTAGAACGTGCCGCGCCAGGGCGGGTACACCCATCCCGAAGTGCCGATCCTGACCTCGCCCATCTGGCTATCGTGGCACGGTGGAGGAATACCTACAGCGCATCGGCGCCTCGCGCACGTCGTCGCTCGCCGAGCTGCAAGAGCGGCACCTGCTGAGCGTCCCGTTCGAGAACCTCGACACCCACCTGGACACCAGGATCGTCCTGGAGATCCCGTGGCTGCACGAGAAGATCGTCGGACGCCGCCGCGGCGGGTTCTGCTACGAGGTCAACGGGTTGTTCGCGGAGTTGTTGCGGGACCTGGGTTTCACGGTCGAGCTGCTGTCCGCGCGGGTGTTCGGCGACGAGCGCAGGCTCGGGCCGCCCGGCGACCACGTGGCGCTCGTCGTGGACGGTGAGTGGCTGGTGGACGTCGGGTTCGGGACGTTCTCGCTGCACCCGCTGTCGTGGACCTCGCGCGAGGAGCAACGGGACCCGGCCGGCGTGTTCCGGCTGGAGGACCACGGCGCCGACGTGGACGTGTTCCACGACGGCGAGCCCGCCTACCGGCTCGACCGCAGGCCGCGCGAGCTGGCCGAGTTCGTGCCGACCTGCTGGTGGCACCAGACCGCGCCGGAGTCGCACTTCCGCAAGGGACCGATGGCGACCCGCCCGTTCCCGGGCGGGCGGATCACCGTGACGGACAAGCAGGTCGTGGTGACGGAGAACGGCCACAAGACCTCGACCGAGGTCGAGGATCCCGCGGCCGCTTTCCTGGAGCACTTCGGAATCGAGTTCGAGCCGGGTCACTTCCGGCAGAGCAACGCGTCCGGTGTCCTGCGCCAGTTGTAGGCCACGCCGGCGAGGTGTTCGTCCTGGGCGCACTGGCCCTTGTAGTGCCCGTTCGCCCAGTCACCGCCGAGGTCCGGCCGGTTGTCACCGCGGTCGAACCAGACGACGCGCGTGGTCGTCCCGCTCGCGACCGGAGCGCAGACCAGCGTGAAGTTCGCGTACCCGACGGCCGCGTTCCCGCTGGGGCACTGGAGCTTCGTGTACCCCACGGCCCAGTCGCCGGTCACGTGCTGCTCGTTGGTCACGCGCGTCGTCCCGCTCCACTGCGGACCGCTGGCGCACAGACCGCGGCCGCCCGTGTGGCTGATGCCGATGAGCTTCTCGTTCTGCGGGCACGATTCCTTGAGCAGCATGTTGAACCGGTTCTCGCGCGGGACCTGCCCGGTGCGGCTCGGGGCGGTGACGAGGCGGTTCCACGCGCCCTGGCGCCAGTCGTCACCGTCGTTGACGCTGATCCGGTTGCCGCCCGCGTCCCAGCGCAGCAATGCCCAGCTGTTGCCGGAGCGGTTGGTGTGGAAGCCGACCAGCGGCCAGTAGGCGAAGTCGGTGTCCTGGGCGATCAGCTGGTCGACGAACCGCTCGAACCAGTCGCGCGCCTTCTGGTTCGACTCGTCGATGCCGCCGACACCGAACTCGCTGATCCACAGCGGCGCGGTGAAGTGCTTCTGCGCCTCGGTGATGTAGAACGCCTGGCGCTGCAGGACGTCCTTCAGCTCCTGCGGCGACAGGTCCTGGTAGCGCGGGTCGGTCGTCTCGCCGATACCCGTGGCGCCGCTGTGGTTCGGCCCGGTGTAGCCGTAGAAGTGGGCGCTGTAGACGAGCTTCTCGGGGTTCGCGAGCGTGTGGCTGAGGAACCGCGCCGGCTCCAGCGTCGGCCTGCCGTGCGCGAAGCCGTCGACGGGGATGCCGAACCAGTTGATGCCCTCGACGATGACCAGCAGGTCCGGCGCGACCTGCTGGAGGCGGTCCGCGGCCTGCTGCGAGGCCTTGTGCCAGTCGTGGTCGTTGCCCCAGCCCCAGTTCGGGTCGTCCCAGACGTTGCGGCGCACCTCGTTGTAGAGGTCCGCGCCCACCACCCGTTTGTTCGCCTTGTAGCGGTCGGCCATGAACGCCCAGTCGGTGATCCACTGGTCGGTGCTCTGGCTGGTGTTCCACCGCTCGTTGCCGTCGACCCCGCAACACCACCGCGACGTCGTGGTGTGGTTGTTGAGGATGACGGCGAGGTCGTTGCGCGTCAGTTCCGCGACGACGGCGTCGTAGACCTCCAGCGGCCGCTTGCCGTTGAGCTGCGCGTCTTTCAGGCCCGTGACGGGGGTGGTGTCCTTGATCATCTGGTTGGAGAACGGCAACCGGATGCTGTTGACGCCGATCTCCTTGAAGCCGCTGATGATCGTCGCCATCGTGGCGCGGCCGAGGCCTAGCGGGACCTGGTCGGCCTTCTCGCCGGCGTGGTGGGTGGCGGGGTCGTTGATGTCGCCGGAACCGTTCCAGGTGCCGCTCGCACCGTGCCAGTTGCCGGACTTGAGCTTGAAGCGGTCGCCGTTGGCGTCGACGATCCACCGTCCGCGCGTGCTCAGCGGACCGGTCCACTCTGCGGCGGAGGCCGGTTCCGCGTGCGCGGGAGCAACGAGACTCGCGGCCAGGAGCAGGGTGGCCGAGACGCGAATCATTCTCATATCTGAACAGGTTAGCGGTGCAGGAGCTTTCTGAGAACGTCCTCGTTGTCCTCGGGGCGGACGGCCACGTCCACACCGATCAAGTCGATGACCGCGAGCCGTCGGCCTCCGAAGTCCACCCTGATCTCCCGGCGTGCGGTGGGTGAGGTCGATGGGTGCACGATCGCCGCACGAAGCAGATCCGCGTCTGGTGACGTGTAGGCGCTGGCATAGGTGAGAAGCTGATGAATGTCTTCGCGACTCACCTTGCCGGTGTCGTAGTCCTTGTACTTCGCGTCGACCGCGAGCTCACCGCCGTTTGCCCGTGCCACCGCATCCGGTTTGAACAAGGCCAGATCCTTGCCCGGTCTGCTGACGTGGATCGGTCGAATCACCGCAGCGTTGCCGACCATCTTGTGCACCAAGCGCTCCCAGAGGACGTGCATGATCAACAGATGGGATTCGCCGACGAGGTGGCGGGGGAGGAAGAGATCGGACACACCACCGGAGCGCAGAACGACGCTCGCCCACGAGTGCGCCTGGCGATAACGCAGGTTCAGCCGGTTGTGCCGGACGCGAGCCAACGTTTGACGGGCTGTTTCGACCGAGCAGGTGGGAAATCTCGCGGCCAACTGGTTGGCTTTGGTGCGGAGGTCTTCACGAAGGGTGGTGCGCGCCGCGTATCGCAGGGCTGCCCCGCAGATGCGGTTCTCGCAGATGTCTGTCGACCGGTCGAACGTGCGCACGTGCAACTTGTCGATCATGCCGAAGCGTAGAGTCGCCTGCTTCGCCACGTCCAGGCTGCCCCGCATTACCCCGTCCACCGCCTCCCGCCTCTGGTAGTCCTTGCGCAGTTGGGCAGCAAGGAGCAACCGGCACTCGTTGATCAACGCCTCTACGACCATGTCACCGAAGTGCGACCCGTCCGTGTCCCAGGACGATGTGCGGGAATGGGTTGGATGTGACTGGTTCGTCGCGTAATGCAGCCAGTGCAGCAGCATGTCGCCACGCACGTCGACCTTCGGTCGCACTTGGAGTACTGCGTTGTCCAACCGCAGCGACCCGGTGACACCTCGGGTTGTCAGTGCCCAACCCTCGGTTCCGCGCTGCAACCGGAAGTACTTGCCCAGCGTTTGGTCGGTCAGAAGGCTCAGGTCTGCCTCTGTGAGGTCGAACCGCAACAACTGCGTGCTGTGCTCCCGCACGTCAACCAGCAACATCAGTGCCCGCTTCGGCCTGGAACTCCTCGGACAACAGCGTGACCAGTTCTTCCGGTGACATGTCGGGCGGGACGTTCAGTGCCTTGCCCAATATGGCGCCCAGAAGCTGTTGGTCGTTGATGGTGCTGTCTTCCAGGAGAGGCACCACCTCGTGGAAGAACACCGCGTGCACGTCTGTCTCGTTGTCGAGGGGCTTGTCGTTGAGCAGGAAGTAGGAGTGACCGATCTGGAAGTCGGGACTCAGGTGCGTACGAACTCGGGAGTTCAACGCTTCCAAGAGCGTCCTCAGGTCCAACGGCCCGATTTCACCTGCCACGACCTCGTAGTCCGTGTTGACCCCCTGGAACTCGAACCGCCTGCGGATCGCGGCGTCGAGGTGAGCGACGCTGCGATCCGCGGTGTTCATCGTCCCGATGATGTAGACGTTGGGAGGAACGTTGAAGACCTTGCGACTGGTCGGCAGTACGAAAGAACGGCCCCTCTTGTCCCGCTCGAGATAGGTGATCAACTCACCGAGCACGCGAGCGAGGTCGGCCCGGTTGATCTCGTCGATCACCAGGACGTAGTTGCGGCCCGGATCTTTGCGGGCCTTCTCGCACACGTCGAGGAAGATGCCATCGGTGAGCTTGAGCGTCAGGCCGCTTCCTCCGTCTTGTGGCTTGTAACCCTCGACGAAGTCCTCGTACCCGTAAGAGGGGTGGAAGGTCGTGTCGACAACGCGGTTTTCGGCGAACGCGACGGCTGCGAGTCGGGCCAGGCGGGTTTTGCCGGTACCTGGCGGGCCGTAGAGCACCACCTGCTTCTTGCGGTGCAGGCCCTCGATGACCTTCTTGATCTCAGGATCCAGTTCCTGCTGGGCCTGGCCCACCGGAAGCTTCTTGGCCTGGATCTTCTGCCACAGCGCGGGCTTCACGGGGGCGAAGGTGCTCACCCAGGAGTTGACCGGCTCGTCGAACTCCTGCTCGTAGGAGGTGTCCCAGTTGACGCTCAGCGTGTGCCTGTACGTGCTCTTCGAGGAGTCGAACCTGTACCCGTCATCGGTGACGGTGCCGACGGCGAGGACCTTGGACTTGCCCTCGTTCGCGACCACCCGTGACCCAGCCGGCAGGTCGCGAAAGTAGCGCAGCAGTTTGGTCGCTGTGGTCTTGTGCCAACGCCCGGACTTCTCCGGGTACGCGCCGGCCAGAGCATCGCTGAGGTCATCAGGGCCGGCGTAGTTGCCGAGATCGTCGTCGATCGCGTCCCAGCCGACTCGCATGACCCCTTCCTGAACGCATTCCTTCCAGAACTCGCCGCCACGGCCGGGGGCTATTTTCACGATCGACTCCGTCGCGCCGCGAGGGTCGAAGGCTTGGTACAGGAACCAGGCGACTTCGTCGAAGGTCCACTTCGACAACACCGGGTGCTGTGTCACGAGGCCCTTCAACTGAAAGCCCAGCTGCCAGGACAGACCGTTGTGCACTGGCTCGTCGCCGAAGATGCGGATGTAGTGCCGCAGATGTGCGGCCGAGAAGATCGGCAGCAGCGCCTCGGGGAAGTAGACCGAGATGGCCTTGGTGGTCAGGGCCTGCCCGTGTCTGAGGAAGGTGAGCTGGTCGAGCGTGTCGAACTCCCCTGTGCGAACCGCCTCGAAGGCGCGCACGAACTGATCGCGCAGTCTGGACCAGGCCTCGTCGATCGGGAATTCCGCGAGCGAGCCCGCTCGGTACCACGACCTGTCCGAGCGGCGGCGGTAGATGATGTGTTTCGCCGAACTGCCGCCTTTGATGCTGCCGAGGTAGGGCGTCTGGAACTCCATCAGGCGGCAGAACGACTCGCCGCCGGTGCCGAGCGCGTACAGGTCCACGCGGAGATGGGGCCAGTCCGTCAACGGGTACTGGGCGAGGACGGCGGCCCGTTCACCCTCGATCAGCCCCAGTCGGTGATCCATGTCCGGCTTTCCGAACTCCTCCACGGCTTGCTGAAGATCCACTTCACCGGACACGGATGCTCCTCACGACGGCTACCTGGAGGCATCATCGACCTTTAGGGACGAAATGTTGAGGGAATCAGTCGATCCATCAGGTCGAGCGCGTTGCGCGGTGCGGCGCCGTGCATGGTGTTGTCGAAGTAGACGTACGTGTCGCGGTCCCACTCGCGAACCTTCCGCGCCCACTCGCCGAGTTGCTTGTCGCCGTACGAGCTGATGTACAGCTCCTCGTGCCCGTGCAGCCGGACGTAGGCGAAGTCGGCGGTGACGGCCTCGATGCACGGGAACGTCGGCGCGTCGCTCACGACGTGGGCGACGTTGTGCTCGTGCAGCAGGTCGAAGTAGGTGTCGGTGCGGAACGACTCGTGGCGTGGTTCGAGGGCGTGCCGGCCCGGCGGGAGCAGGGCCAGGAAGTCGCCGAGGAGGGGCGCGTCGAAGCGCGTGCTCGGGGGCAGTTGCCAGATGACGGGACCCTGCTTGGGGCCGAGGGCGAGCGACTCGGTGAACGCCGTGAGCGCGTCCTCGGTGTGGCGCAAGCGTTTGTCGTGCGTGATCAGCTTCGGGCCCTTGACGGCGAAGACGAAGTCGTCCGGTGTCTCGGTGACCCACTTGCGGTAGTAGGCGGGTGGCTGGAGGCGGTAGAACGAGCTGTTGATCTCGATCGTGCCGACGTGCGAGGCCAGGTGGCTGAGCCAGAGCCGCTGCGGGACGCCGCGGTAGAAGCCGTCGCGCCACTCCGGGTAGCGCCAGCCCGAGGTGCCGATTCTGATCATGCCGCTGGGATAGCCGGGCGCCGCTGTAGCTACTCCGTAGCACCTTTTCGGCGATTGAGCTACAGTGGTGGCATGAAGCTCAAGGCCATCGGGCAGCGCGAGCTCCGCAACGACAACGCGGAGATCATGCGCCGTGTCGAGGCGGGTGAGAGCTTTGTCGTCACCCGCAACAACAAGCCGGTCGCGCAGCTCTCGCCGTACCACGCCGAGGCCGTGACCAGGCCCTCGCTCGGCGACGTGCAGGCGCTCTTCGGTGCGCTGCCGCCGATCGACGCCGACCGGTGGGACGCCGACCGCGCGGCCGCCGACGAGCTCTTCGGTGCGGACGACCCGCTGGACGGCCCGTGGCCGAGCTGAGCTGCCTGCTCGACACCTGTGTGCTGATCAGGCTCGAGCGGGCGGACCTGGGCGGCTACGTGCACGCCCGGCCGTTCCTGAGCGCCGTCACGATCGCGGAGCTCGCGTTCGGGATCGACGTCGACGACCCGGTCGAACGGGCGGCGCGCACCGAGCGGTTCTACGCGGCGCAGCAGACGTTCGAGGTGCTGCCGTTCGGGCTGGAGGAGGCCAAGGTCTACGGGCAGATGGCCTCGCTCGTGCGCCGTGCGGGCCGTTCACCCCGGCCGCGGCGGATGGACCTGCAGATCGCGGCCACGGCGGCGGTCGCCCGCATCCCCGTGCTGACGATGAACGTCAAGGATTTCCGGGACCTCGGCCGGCTCGTGGAGGTCGTGCCGATCCGTCAGGCCTGAGTCCGGTACCGGTTCCGGCGAAACAGACCGGATCGGGGCGCCGAAACGGCTAATGATCCCGCCATTCCCGCCGATACGGGACGTATGACTGTCACGGACATCGCTACGTGGGGCACGGCGGACCACGTGCGAGCCGCTCTCGAACGTGAGCTCGAAGGCGCGCTGGTCGAGGTTCCCCAGGACGACGAGGCGCCCCGCTGGGCGTTCAGCGAGGCGTTGCGCAGGTCGTTGATGCTGCGCCAGAAGCACCCGTTCGACGTCGTCGCGCTCGGCCTGCCGGACCTGCTGCGCTACCGCGACCTCGTGGCCGGCTCCGAGGTCACGCTGCGGGCGACGAAGATCGAGGCCTACTTCATCCGCCGGGACGGCACCGCGGAGCAGTACCTGTCCGAGAACGGGTGAAGCCCCGGCTCCGTCGAGAGAGCCGGGGCTTCGAAAGCAGGCACTAGGCGGGCACGGACGCCACGCCGGGGGCCAGGAACCGCTTGCCCGTGACCTTCTCCGAGATGCCGGTCCGGTCGAGGTACGGCGTGATGCCGCCCAGCCAGAACGGCCACCCGGCGCCCAGGATCATGCACAGGTCGATGTCCTGCGCCTCCGCGACCACGCCCTCGTCGAGCATGATCCGGATCTCCTCGGCCAGCGCCTCCAGCGCGCGGTTCTTCACCTCGTCACCGGTCAGCGGCGTGGAGCCGAACTCCCACAGCGCCAGCACCTCGGGGTCGACGGTCTGGTTGCCGGACGAGTCCCACTGCCAGACGGCGCCCTTGCCCGCGGCGACGAACTTCTTCATGTTCTCCGACACCGAGAAGCGGTCGGGGAACGCGCCGTGCATCGTCTCCGACACGTGCAGCGCGACGGCGGAACCGACCAGCTGCAGCAGGATCATCGGCGACATCGGCAGGCCGAGCGGCTCGGTGGCCCTGTCGGCGACCTCGAACGACGTGCCCTCGTCGACCGACTTGATGACCTCGCCCATGAAGCGGGTCAGCAGGCGGTTCACGACGAACGCGGGCGCGTCCTTCACGAGCACCGAGGACTTCTTGAGCTGCTTGCCGATCGAGAACGCCGTGGCGAGCGTGGCGTCGTCGGTCTGCTCGGCGCGCACGATCTCCAGCAGCGGCATGACCGCGACCGGGTTGAAGAAGTGGAAGCCCACGACGCGCTCGGGGTGCTTGAGCTTCGACGCCATGTCCGTGATGGACAGCGACGACGTGTTCGTGGCGAGGACCGCCTCGGGGGAGACGTGCTCCTCGACCTCGGCGAACACCTGCTGCTTCACGGCGAGGTCCTCGAACACGGCCTCGATCACGAAGTCGGCGTCGGCGAACGCGGCCTTGTCGAGCGAGCCGGACACGAGCGCCTTCAGGCGGTTCGCCTCGTCCGGCGAGATGCGGCCCTTGCCGGCGAGCTTGTCGACCTCGGCGTGCACGTAGCCCACGCCCTTGTCGACACGCGCCTGGTCGATGTCGGTCAGCACGACCGGCACGTGCAGGCGGCGCAGGAACAGCAGCGCCATCTGCGAGGCCATCAGGCCCGCGCCGACCACGCCGACCTTGGTGACCTTGCGCGCCAGCGACTTGTCCGGCGCGCCGGCCGGGCGCTTCGCCCGCTTCTGCACCAGGTTGAACGAGTACAGGCCCGCGCGCAGCTCGTCGCTCATGACGAGGTCCGCGAGGCCCTCGGTCTCGGCGGCGTAGCCCTTGTCGAGGTCGTTCTCGCGCGCCAGCTCCAGCAGCTCCAGGGCCTTGAGCGCACCCGGCGCCGCGCCCTTGGTCTTGCCGTGCACGATGCCCTTGGCCCGCGCGACGGCGGCGTCCCACGCGTCACCGCGGTCGATCTCCTTGCGCGGCACGGAGATCTCGCCGCGCACGACGCCGGACAGCCACAGCAGCGACTGCTCCAGGTAGTCGGCGGAGTCGAACAGCACGTCCGCGATGCCCAGCTTCAGCGCGTCGGCCGGCTTGAGCATCTTGTTCTGGTTCAACGCGTTCTCGAAGATCACCGTCACGGCGTCGTTCGCGCCGATCAGGTTCGGCAGCAGCTGCGTGCCGCCCCAGCCCGGGAACAGGCCCAGGAAGACCTCGGGCAGCGCGATCGCGGCCGCGTTCGACGCGAGCGTGCGGTAGTGGCACGACAGCGCGAGCTCGAGGCCGCCGCCCATGACCGCGCCGTTGACGAACGCGAAGGTCGGGACGTCCGAGTCGGTGAACTTCCGGAAGACGTCGTGGCCGAGCTTGCCGATCGTCACGCCCTGCGAGCGGTCGGTCGCCTGCTCGACGGCCGTCAGGTCCGCGCCGACCGCGAAGATGAACGGCTTGCCGGTGACGGCGATGGCGGCGGGGGAGGCCGCGTAGGCCTCGTCGAACGCCGCACCGAGCGACACCAGCGACTGCGGGCCGAACGTCGACGGACGGGTGTGGTCCAGGCCGTTGTCGATCGTGATGAACGCGACCGGCTTGTCGAGCCCGGGCACGGTGATCAGACGCGTCTTGGCGTGGGTGACGACCTCGTCGGGGAAGATCGCCTTTGCTTCCTCAGAAGTGATGGTCACTTGCCACTCCGCTGCGTCGAATCAAAGTGGGGGTTCTCCCAGATGACCGTTCCACCCATGCCGATGCCGATGCACATGGTGGTGAGGCCGTAACGGACGTCCGGACGTTCGGCGAACTGACGCGACAGCTGCGTCATCAGCCGCACGCCGCTGGAGGCCAGCGGGTGACCGGTCGCGATCGCGCCGCCCCACTGGTTCACGCGCGGGTCGTCGTCGGCGATCTTGAAGTGGTCGAGGAACGCCAGCACCTGCACGGCGAACGCCTCGTTGATCTCGAACAGGCCGATGTCCTCGATGGACAGACCCGCGCGGGACAGCGCGCGCTCGGTGGCGGGCACCGGGCCGACACCCATGACCGACGGGTCGACGCCCTGGAACGCGTAACCCACGAGGCGCATGCCGACCGGCAGGCCGAGCTCGCGCGCGGTCTCCTCCTCGGCGAGGATCGCGCCGGTCGCGCCGTCGTTCAGGCCGGCCGCGTTGCCCGCGGTGACCCGGCCGTGCGGGCGGAACGGCGTCTTGAGCTTGCCCAGGTCCTCGACCGTGGTGCCCGGACGCGGCGGCTCGTCGGCCGTCGCGAGGCCCCAGCCGTTCTCCGCGGAACGGGTCGCGACCGGCACCAGCTCGGGGCCGATCTTGCCCGCGGCCAGCGCGGCCGCGTACTTGGCCTGCGAGGCGGCGGCGTAGGCGTCCGCGCGGTCCTTGGTGATCTCCGGGAACCGGTCGTGCAGGTTCTCCGCGGTCTGGCCCATGACCAGCGCGCTCGGGTCGACGATCTTGTCCGACAGGAAGCGCGGGTTCGGGTCGACGCCCTCGCCCATCGGGTGGCGGCCCATGTGCTCGACACCGCCGGCGATCACGACGTCGTAGGCGCCGAACGCGATGCCGCTCGCCGCCGTGGTGACGGCGGTCATCGCGCCCGCGCACATGCGGTCGATGGCGTAGCCGGGCACCGACTTCGGCAGGCCCGCGAGCAGCGCCGCGGTCCGGCCGATCGTCAGGCCCTGGTCACCGGTCTGCGTGGTCGCGGCGATGGCGACCTCGTCGACGCGCTCCGGCGGCAGCTCGGGGTGCCTGCGCAGCAGCTCACGGATGACCTTGACGACGAGGTCGTCGGCACGGGTCTCGGCGAAAATGCCCTTCGGGCCGGCCTTGCCGAACGGCGTGCGGACGCCGTCGACGAAGACCACGTTCCGAACGCGTGCCGGCGCTGCTGGTGCGGCCACGGCGTCTCCTCACTTGTGGTGACAACTCTGTCCACTCCGGAGGGGCTGCGCGAGGTTCCCTACCGGTCGGTAACGCCAACTCTAGCCCTAGTTACTGGCCGGTAACCACAGTGGCGCCCCTGTTCGTTGTGTCACACAGCTTGCGGATGACGAGGAAGACCGGCAACGCGACCGGGGCCAGCAGGATCGTGATCACCAGAACGGGTGCCACCACCAGCGGGTGGATGCCGAGGCGGCGCCCCTCGAGGTAGATCCAGCGCCCGACGAACAGGTCCCACGCGAGCATGTGCGCCCACACCAGCGCGGTGCCCGAGTCGGTGGCCAGGTACTCGGCCAGCGGACCGATCTCCGGCCGGGTGACGAGCGGCAGCACCGTCGTGAACTCGGGGACCAGCAGCACGACGTAGATCAACGCCGGAGGCAGCACGATCAGGTACGACTCGGCGATCCGCTTCGTCCACGACCACGTGGGCAGGAGGATCATCAGCGCCCAGAACGGCGCGGCGACCAGGAACGTCAGGTCGAACAGGGTGGCGGTCATGCGGGGACGAGCTCCTTCTTCGGTGCGCGCGCCCACACGAGTCCGAGTGCGGTCGCGACGATGATTCCGGTCAGGGCGAGCAGGGTCGTGCCGTCGGGCTGGACGAGGGACTGGCCGCGCAGCGCCTGCCAGGTCACGAGCAGGAAGATCCCCAGGAACGAGGCGCTGGTGACCCACGCGAGCCGCACGGTGGCGCGGTCGCCGAGCAGCGCGATGAGCACCGGCAGCACCTGCAGGGCGTGCATGCCGACGAAGTGGCCGACGCGCAGGTCGCCGTGCTCGGTGCTCCACCCGGTGAGCGCCATGTACGCGCCGCCGTCGGGTGCGCCGACGGTGTGCGAGCCGAGGGTGTCGCCGTCGAGGGCCTGGCCGGGCTTGGGGCTCGTCATCAGGAAGCCGACGCCGAGCCCGAGGAACGAGATCACGAGCCCGAGGCGGATCGACCAGGCGAGCGCCTTGTTCGCGAAGTCCGTGCGCCACAACAGGATCGCGACGACCGCGTGGGTGATCCACAGCACCACGATGGTCGAGCCCATGATCGAGAACAGCGCGGTGTCGAGCGGCGTCTCGAAGTTGAAGTGGCTGCGCCGGCCGCGGATCACCTGGCCGACGATCACGACCATCTCCGCCGCGCCGGCCGCCGCGAGCACGGTGCCCGCCCACCAGCCGGCGCGCTGGAACCTCTTCAGGAACGTGAGCAGGTACGCCAGCGTGAACGAGTACAGCGCGAGCGACACGGCGAACTTCAGCGGCTTGAGCCAGATCGGCGAGTTGACCACCGTCCGGTCGTCGAGGAGCAGTCCCACCAGCGCGACCGGGATCAGCAGCACCATCAACGAGCCGAAGACGACCAGTGGCCGGTGCCAGTTCTGCACGGTCCTCAACATCCGAGCCCCCTCGGTTGAATGGATAGCGGCACTCTCCGCTATCGACAAACGGGAAGGTACACTATCCATATGCGTGTTGGCGAGCTTTCGAAGAGAAGCGGCGTCCCGGTGCCGACGATCAAGTACTACCTGCGCGAGGGACTGCTGCCCGCCGGCGTGCTGACCAGCCCGAACCAGGCCCACTACGACGACGAGCACCTGCGCAGGCTGCGGCTCGTGCGCGCGTTGGTCGACGTCGGCGGCCTGTCCATCGCGACCGTGCGCGAGGTCCTCGCCGCCGTCGACACCCGCGACGAGTCGATGCACACCAAGCTCGGCGCCGTGCAGGAGGCCATCAGCCAGCCGGGACAGGTCGAGCTCGACCCGCTCGCGGTGAAGGACGTCCAGGCGTTCTGCGACCGCAACGGCGCGCCCGAGGGCTTCGACGTCGGCAGCAGCAGCGTGACCCAGATGCTGGCCGCCGCGCTGTCGGCGGCCCGGTCGGTAGGCCACCACCACTTCCAGGAGGTCCTCGACCCGTACCTGGAGGGCATGCGGATCATCGCGAAGGCCGACCTCGACTACATCGCCCACCGCGGCGCGCGCGACGACGTCATCGAGGCGATGGTCGTCGGCACGCTGATCGGCGACGCCGTGCTCAAGGCCGTGCGGCGACTCGCGCACGCGCAGGCGTCGCGCGACGCAATCGGAGAGGGGACTGCCTGAGGTCCGGGTGTCCGCGCCGGGCGGCCGTCAGGGCCGCCGTCGTGCAGTTCACCGGTGGCGGTGAGGCCGGCGGAGACGGCGACCGCGGCGGACACGCGGTGCTCGGGGTGGACGGGCGCGACGATCGCGCGCACCGGCTGGGTGCCGAGCCGGCCGACGAGACCCCGGGCGGCCTCGCTCGCGATGCCGCGCCCCTGCCACGGCGTGCCGACGACCCACGCGATCTCGGCCGTGCCGCCGGTGATCGTCGCCTGGACGGTGCCGACGAGGTGGTCCTCCTCGCGGAGGCGGACCACCCGGTTCAGCCAACGCTGCGCGGGGTCGGGGAGCCCGCTGCCAGCCGTTCGCGGCGGGCGCGCAGGCCCTGCGGGGAGAGCGGGGCGCCGCCGGTGAACGCGTGCGGCGCCGGGTCGAACAGGACCTAGGCCATCTCCGCCGCGTGCCCGGGCCGCAGCGGGACGGCGTCCAGGCGGGCGGTGGCGATCATCGCTGGTGGCGGTGCAGGAACGCCGCGACGAGGTCGTCGGTGAACTCGCGCGGCACCGGCGTGCCGGTGACCAGGACCCGGTAGTAGACCGGTCCGACGAGCTGGTCCAGCGCGGTGTCGAGGTCGAGGTCGCCGGGGAGTTCGCCGCGCTCGACCGCGCGCCGCAGGGGGAGCAGGTCGCGGACGCGCTGGTGGCCCAGGTGCTCCTCGCGGAGCCTCGTCGCGAGCTGCGGGTCGTGCTGGGCCTGGCCGGCGAGCGCCCGGAACACCGCGCCGGGATCGGACCCGGTGAGGAACTCCGCGAGCCGTGCGAGGTGGGTGCGCAGGTCGGTGCCGAGGTCGCCGTGGTCGTCCGGCGTCAGGTGCTGGGCCATGTCCTCGGTGAACGCCTCCAGCAGCACGTCGACCTTGGACGGCCACCAGCGGTAGATCGTCTGCTTCGCGACGCCCGCGCGCGCGGCGATGCCCTCGATCGTGACGCCCGCGAACCCGCGTTCGGTCAGCAGGTCGTCGGCGGCCTCCAGCACCGCCTGCCGTGCCTCTTCGCTGCGCCCGTGCCGGTTCCCGCGATGTGCGGTGCTCATCGCCACCTCCCGGCGGACACCTTAACCAGGGCTAGATTAGACGCAACGTTGCGTCTAATCTAGCCGCCATGACGATCACCTTGCGCGCACCGCGGGTCCGCTCGGTCCTCGACCGGCTCTTCAGCGCGGCCGAGGCCGACGACACCTTCGAAGCGCCGTGGGACGACCTGCGCGCCGTCGGTCCGCAGGACCGCGCCGACGCGCTGGCGAGCGTCTACATGCCGATCTCCGCACGTGGCGGCGACCTCCTCTACGGGCTGGTGCGGTCCAGCCGCCCGGAGACCGTCGTCGAGTTCGGCACGTCGTTCGGCATCTCGACGCTCTACCTGGCGGCCGCCGTCGCCGACAACGGCCGCGGGCACGTCTACGGCACCGAGATGTCGGCGGAGAAGGTCGCCGCGGCGCGGCGCAACCTCGACGAGGCCGGACTGGGCGACGTCGCGACCGTCCTGCCCGGCGACGCCCGCCGCACGCTGGCGGACCTGAGGGGGCCGATCGGGCTGGTCCTGCTCGACGGCTGGAAGGAGCTCTGCCTGCCGGTGCTGCGCGACCTCGAACCCCGGCTCGCGCCCGGCGCGCTCGTCGTCGCCGACGACATCGACCAGGAATCGATGGCCGAATACCTCGCCTACGTGCGCGACCTGGCAAACGGGTACGTCAGCGTTGCATTCCCCGTCGAGGACGGCATGGAGATCAGCTGCCGGGCCTGACCACTGATATATCGGATATCGGTTTTCTCGACAAACCGCGCGCCGACGACTTCGTCGTCCACGCGCGGTTCGAGAGCGATATATCGGATATCAGTCGGTGGGCGGTGACGCCGTCGCCGCCAATGCCTTGGCGAGCGCTTCGAGAGTCAGCTCGATCTGCCACGAGCGGGCCCCGCCCTCGCGCAGCGCGGCGGCCACGGACTCGGGGGAGAGGTCGGCGGGCGGCTGCCAGCAGGTGCGGCGCACCAGGTCGGGCAGCAGCAGGTTCTCGACCGGCAGCGTGTTGGCCTCGGCGATGGTGGTGAGCGCCGCCCTGGCCGCCGTCAGCCGGGCCGCGGCGTCCGGGTCCTTGTCCGCCCAGCGGTTGGGCGGGGGCGGGCCGTCGTGCTGGCCCGCGGGTTCGGGGAGCTCGGCCTTGGTGAGGTTCGCGGCCCTGCGCAGGGCGTTCATCCACACGCCGGACATGCGGCGCTGGGAACGGCCGCGGAAGACCGGGAGGGCGAGCAGTTCCGCTTCCGAAGCGGGGTTGCGGGCGGCCGCCTCCATCAGCGCGGAGTCCGGGAGGACCCGGCCGGGGGCGATGTCGCGTTCGCGGGCCACGGTGTCGCGGGCTTCCCACAACGACCGCACGAGGGCCAGTTGCCGCTGGTTGCGCACGCGGTGGATACCCGACGTGCGCCTCCAGGGGTCGGTGCGGGGGCGCGGCAACGGCGCCGTCCGCACCGCCTCGAACTCCTCGAGCGCCCAGGCGAGCTTGCCCTGGTGCTCCAGCTCGGCTTCGAGAACGTCGCGCAGCTGCACGAGCAGCTCCACGTCGAGAGCGGCGTACGTCAGCCAATCGGCAGGAAGGGGCCGGCGCGACCAGTCGGCCGCGCCATGCCCCTTCTCGAGCCTGTAACCGAGTAGCCGTTCCACCAACGTGCCCAAGGCGACACGGTCGAACCCAGCCAGCCTGCCCGCCAGCTCGGTGTCGAACAGCACGCCGGGACTCAGCCCGAGTTCGGCGAGGCACGGCAGGTCCTGGGACGCTGCGTGCAACACCCACTCGGTGCCGTCCAGGGCCTGCACCAGCGGGTCGAGCCGTCCGCCCAGGGCGATCGGGTCGACCAACCACGTGCCGGCGCCTTCCCGGCGCAGTTGCACCAGATAGGCACGCTGTGAGTAGCGGTAGCCCGAGGCTCGCTCGGTGTCCACCGCGACCGGGCCCTTCGCCCCGGCGAGCGCGTCAGCGGCTCGCCGGAGCGCAGCAGGATCGGCGACCACGGGCGGGACCCCATCAGCAGGTTCCGTCAGCGGTACCGGATCTGGTCCGGTTGGTGCGGTTGGCTCGTCGGCGGGTGCATCCACAGCGGATGACCCTACGACGATCGCACCACCCACAGGTGTTCTCGGCCGGTTCAGTGCTTCAAACCGGTATCTAACGGATCACGCCGGCACGCATGGCCAGCGCGACCATCTGAGCGCGATCCCCGGTGCCCAGCTTCCGGCCGATCCGCGACAGGTGAGACTTCACCGTCAACGCGGACAGGCTCAGAGCCTCGCCGATCTCCTTGTTGCTCTGGCCATCGGCGACCAGCTGGAGCACCTCGACCTCACGCGCGGAGAGTTCCCGCGGCGTGTTGTCCGTGCCCGGCACCCGAGTACCCGCTGCGAGTACTGGTGCCACGCTCGGATCTGCGTAAACGCCGCCGTCGAGGACCCGGCGCACCCCGTCGGTGACCACCATCGGAGAGGCGGACTTCAGGAGGTACGCCTGGGCGCCCGCCTGGAAGGCCGACCTGACCGCGTAGGGGTCGTCGGAGGATGCGAGGACCACGATGCGGGGCCAGCCCTGGGCACGGAGTTCCGTGACCAGGTCGATGCCGGTGCCATCCGGCAGGCCCAGATCGAGGATCGCGAGGTCGCACGGTCCGGTTGCGAGTGCCCGCGCCCGAGCCTCCGCCACCGATGCGGCCTCATGCACTGTCCCGGCTCCCATCTGGGTGAGCCGGGCTGATATCGCCTCCCTCAGCAGTGGGTGGTCGTCGACCACCAGCACTGAAAAAAGCTCTTCCCGCGGGTGCGGGACCATGTTCGCCGGCAACGAGCCGGCTGGCGTGGTACGAACGGCCTGACCTAAGCCGACGGCAGCCACGTCACTACCTCCCTGGAGTCGGTCGTGCCCCCCGACCGGCACCGGAGACTTTCGTCCAATCAGCCGCGCCACTGATCGACCGAAAGTGGTGTCGTCTGGGGCAGCGTAGCCGCCCATGCGGGTCTACGGGACGATCAATCGGGTATCTATCCCTATTGAGTTGTGACAGATGGGCTCATCTGTCACACGATTGGATGACAACTAGATAGGGGGCGTAACGCGAGTCCCTCTCAGAACGACATCTAGGAGTTGGTTGTGCCGAGCAGTGCAGGCCGCGAGAAAGCCCGGGCGTTGCTGCAGCGTGTGCCCCTCGTCGACGGCCACAACGACCTGCCGTGGGCGCTGAGGGAGCTCGGCGACGGCACCGGCGAGGACGTCTACGCGACCGCCGCGAAAGTCGATCTGACCGAACGTCATCCCAGCCTGCACACCGACGTCGTGAAGATGCGCGAGGGCGGTCTGGGCATGCAGTTCTGGTCCGTCTGGATCCCCGGGAGGCTGGCCGGGGACGGAGCGGTCACCGCCGTCCTGGAGCAGGTCGAACTGGTCTACGAGCTGGCAGAGCGGTACTCCGACCACCTCGGTCTCGCGACCACCGCCGCCGAAGCCGAGAAAGTTTTCTCATCCGGGCGTGTCGCGTCCCTCATCGGAGCCGAGGGCGGACATTCCATCAACTCTTCACTCGGTGTCCTGCGCGCGCTGCGCCGACTGGGCGTCCGGTACATGACGCTGACCCACAACGACAACACGCCGTGGGCCGACAGCGCCACTGACCAGCCGGAACACGACGGCCTGACGGAGTTCGGCCACAGCGTCGTGCGCGAGATGAACCGGATCGGCATGCTCGTCGACCTGAGCCACGTCGCACCCAGCACGATGCACGCCGCGCTCGACACGAGCGTCAAGCCGGTGATCTTCAGCCACTCGTCGTGCCGCCACGTCGCGGACCACCCGCGCAACATCCCGGACGACGTCCTGGTCCGCCTGAAGGCCAACGGCGGTGTGGCCATGATCACATTCGTTCCGGACTTCGTATCGTCCCGTGTCGCTCGATGGGACGCAGCCCTTCGTGACGCCATGACGGCGGCCGGCGCGAGCCACGCCGACATGGACGAGCGCAAGACGTTCGGCGAGCGCTGGGCCGTGGACAACCCGAAGCCGGGCGCGACCCTCGACGACGTCGTCGCGCACCTCGAGCACGCGCGCGAGGTCGTCGGCATCGACCACATGGGCATCGGCGGCGACTACGACGGCGTCCAAGCCCTGCCGGAGGGGCTCGAGGACGTCTCCACCTACCCGAACCTGTTCGGCGCGCTGCTCGACAAGGGCTGGTCGGAGGACGACTGCACGAAGCTCGCGGGCGCGAACGTCCTGCGGGTGCTGCGGGAAGCCGACGCCTGATCCGCGGTCCGCGCGTCCTGGGCGGCGAGTCGGCCGGGACGCGCGCCCGCCCGCGTCAGGAGCGCTGGCCGAACATCGTGACGCCCACCGGCGGCAGCCCCACGGCCGTGGCCATCAGCTCGTAGAACGCCGTGCCGTGCTCGGCGAGCTCCCCGTCGAGCGCCGTCCACGACGCGCGCAGCTCCAGGTCGTCGGTGCGGGCCGGTCCCGCGATGTCGCCGAACCGGGCCGACGACGTCTGCGTCACGGTGCCGCCCAGCGCGGTGAAGCCCGCGCCCGACTGCTCCAGCGCCTCGGTCAGCCACGACCACCCGACCTCGGGCAGCAGCGGGTCGGACGCGAGCTCGTGGTCCAGCTCGACGCGCACGTACGCCACGACGCGCAGGACGCCGCCCCACGCCTCGTCGCCCTCGGGGTCGTGCAGCAGCACGAGCCTTCCCGTCGACAGCTCGTCCGACGGGCCGGTGACCTCAGCCGTCAGCGCGTAGGCCCACGGGGCCAGCCGCTGCGGTGGGCGGACCTCGGTGAGTTCGATCTCGGGCCTGTGGCGAACCGACTTGAGCGTCCCCACCGCCCGGCGGAAGATTTCCGGCTCGGTCACGCAACCGACTGTATGCCTCGCAATCCGGCCGAGTGACGGCGGCACGCCGGGACGTGGGACCATGAAAAGGATATGAGCGCTCAAGCACCCCTCCTCGTGGCCGCAAGTGGCGGCACCCCGTCGCACACCCCTGTCTGGTTCATGAGGCAGGCAGGACGGTCGCTTCCCGAGTACCGGGCTCTCCGCCGGGGCACCGCCATGCTCGACGCGTGCATGGACCCGGAGATGGTCTGCGAGATCACCATGCAGCCCGTCCGGCGCCACGGCGTCGACGGTGCGATCCTCTTCTCCGACATCGTGGTGCCGCTCAAGGCCGCCGGCGTCGACCTCGACATCGTCGCGGGCACCGGTCCCGTGGTCGCGCACCCGGTCCGCACGCTCGCGGACGTCCAGGCGCTGCCCGAGCTGCACGCCGAGCAGGTCCAGCCCGTGCAGGACGCGATCGGGTTGCTGCTCAAGGAACTCCCGGCCGAGGTCGCCCTGATCGGGTTCGCCGGCGCGCCGTTCACCCTGGCCTCCTACCTCGTCGAGGGCGGGCCCAGCAAGAACCACGAGCGCACCAAGGCGCTCATGCACGGCAACCCCGAGCTGTGGCACGCGCTGCTCGCGCGGATCGCCGACGTCACGGCCGCGTTCCTGCACGCCCAGATCGCCGCGGGCGTCCAGGCGGTCCAGCTGTTCGACTCGTGGGCGGGCGCGCTGTCCGAGCGCGACTACCGCGAGTTCGTGCTGCCGCACTCGAAGCGCGTGCTGGAGACGATCACCACCGTCCCGCGCATCCACTTCGGCGTCGGCACCGGCGAGCTGCTGCCCGCGATGCGCGAGGCCGGCGCGGACGTCGTCGGCGTCGACTGGCGGCTGCCGCTCGACGTGGCGGTGGCGCGGCTCGAGCAGGCGCACCCCGAGCTGCCGAAGCCGGTCGTGCAGGGCAACCTCGACCCGGCGCTGTTCTTCGCGGGCTTCGACGCCGTCGAACGCGAGGTGCGCCGCATCCACGCCGAGGGCAAGGCCGCGGCCGGCCACATCTTCAACCTCGGCCACGGCGTGCTGCCCGACACCGATCCGGAGATCATCACCCGGACCGTCGAACTGATCCACAGCTTGTAATGCACGCCAGAGCGCCGCACGTCGCGGTCGTCGGAGGAGGCGTCTCCGGGCTCGCCGCAGCGCACCGGCTCAGGGTGCTGCTCGGGCCGGACGCGCGGATCACCGTGGTCGAGCAGTCCGACCGCCTCGGCGGGAAGCTGCGCACGGCCGAGCTCGCCGGCGTGCGGTTCGACGTGGGCGCCGAGGCGTTCCTGCACCGCAAGCCCGAGGCGCAGGAGCTGATCGCCGAGATCGGCCTGCGCGACCACGTCGTGCACCCCACGGGCGCGAAGGCGTCCATCCACGCGGCCGGGCAGACGCACCAGCTGCCCGCGCACACGTTCATGGGCGTGCCGGCGAGCGTCGAGAGCGTGCGGCACATGCTGTCGTCCGAGGGCGCGCTGCGGGTCGAGATGGAACCGACGCTGCCCCCGGTCGCGCTCGGCAGCGGCGACGTGGCCGTCGGCGCGCTGATGAAGGACAGGTTCGGCCCCGAGGTCGCCGACCGCCTGGTCGGCCCGCTGCTCGGCGGCGTCTACGCGGGCCGCGCGGACGACCTGGGCCTGCGCGCCACCATGCCGCAGATCGCGACGCTGCTCGACAAGGGCGTCGGCTCCCTGCTCGCGGCCGCCGCGATGATGATGCCCGCGCCACCGCAGCCGCGCGCCCCGCGCCCGCCGGTGTTCGCGTCGCTGGACACCGGTGTGCAGTCGCTCGTCGACCGGCTCGCCGAGGTCGCGCGGCCCGAGGTCCGGCTGGGTCTGCCGGTGCGGGTGCTGTCGTGGCTCGGCAGCGGCTGGCGCCTCGAGATCGGCTCCGCCGCCACCCCGGAGTACCTGGAGTGCGACGGCGTCGTGCTCGCGGTCCCGGCGCCGTCCGCGCGCAAGCTGCTGCACGAGCTCGCGCCGCAGGTCTCCGCCGCGTACGGCCGGGTCGAGGTCGCCTCGATGGCCGTCGTCGCGCTCGCGCTGCCGCCGGGCACCGAGCTGCCGGACCGCTCCGGCGTCCTGATCGCGGAGGGGGAGCGGTACGCCGACCGCATCACCCCGTTCACCGCCAAGGCGTTCACGTTCTCCAGCCGCAAGTGGTCGCACCTCGGTGAGCCCGTGATCCTGCGCGGCTCGGTCGGCCGCCACGGCGAGACGGCGCTGCTGCAGCGCAGCGACGCCGACCTGGTGAAGGCCGTGCGCAACGACCTGCACGAACTGACCGGCGTGAAGGTCGCGCCGATCGACTCGGTGGTGCAGCGCTGGGGCGGCGGGCTGCCGCAGTACGGCGTCGGCCACGTCGACCTGGTCGACACGATCGAACGCGGCATCAACGAGGTGCCGGGTCTCGCGGTCGCCGGCGCCACGCTGCACGGCGTGGGCGTGCCCGCGTGCATCGCCACCGCCGACGCGGCCGCCGCCCGTGTCGCAGCACACCTGCTGGGCCGCGTTCGCCGCTGAGGAGCGCGTGCCAAGATGGAACCATGGCGCGCCTGAACTACAACGAGCTCAACGACACCATCCGCTACACGATGTGGTCGGTGTTCCGGGTCGAACCCGGCAAGCTGCCGGAGGACCGGTCGGCGGCCGCCAGCGAGACCCAGGAGTACCTGGACGCGTTGGAGGGCAAGGGGGTCGTCGTCCGCGGCGTCTACGACCTGGCCGGTCTGCGCGCCGACGCCGACTTCATGATCTGGTGGCACGCCGAGGAGATCGAGCAGGTGCAGGCCGCCTACACGGGCTTCCGCCGCACCCCGCTCGGCAAGGTCTCCACGCCGGTCTGGTCGCAGGTCGCCCTGCACCGCCCGGCGGAGTTCAACCGCAGCCACATCCCCGCGTTCCTCGCGGGCGAGGAAGCGCGCAAGTACGTGTGCGTCTACCCGTTCGTGCGGTCCTACGAGTGGTACCTGCTGCCGGAGGAGGACCGCCGCAAGATGCTGGCGGACCACGGCAAGGAGGCCCGCGACTTCCCGGACGTGCGCGCGAACACCGTCGCGTCGTTCGCGCTCGGCGACTACGAGTGGCTGCTCGCGTTCGAGGCGGACGAGCTGCACCGCATCGTCGACCTGATGCGCCACCTGCGCGGCACCGAGGCGCGGCTGCACGTGCGCGAGGAGATCCCCTTCTACACGGGCACCCGCGTCCCGGCGGCCGAGCTCGTCCTCAACCTGCCGTAGCGGGGAGGGCCGCCGC